>NZ_JBFPEZ010000099.1:0-8193 GCF_040838225.1 Xenorhabdus sp. SGI246 | reverse complement strand
ACATTATGCGAACCTAAGATGTTATTTATGTCGTTACGTGAAAATCGTCACGTAATTATGCCTACCAATCATCTTCAGCGCCGCGTTCCTGACCCTCAACGAAGCCTACTCACCAAAAGCAAATCATCACTTCGCCTCTATACCGAAAAAAATTGTCCCGTGCTAGCTGAACATTTCTTTTGTCTGCGACCGTCCTGCTTTCGTGTCGCTGACCGCCTGCTAAAAGACGGCTTATCAGGACGAAGGAAGTGGCCGTGCTCCCCAATAAGTCCCCCCCTTTGTATCGGCGGATTAACAAAGGTGTCCCCAGTAACTCCGAGGAGCCGCCTTCCATGCCCTAAAGGGCATCTAAAACTCAAAACAAACCCCGATGAGCCGTTTTCTGTGTCCTGCTAAGCGATGGTAGTATGGGGTTGTTTGTTATCTCCTTTTTGGGGAGGTTAACTAGTGTGTTGTAACTAAAGGATTACGTGAAAAAAATAACGTAAGCCGTCATTTCACCCGTTATTTAGGGGCACGTTCCTGATGCTCACATCAATCTCTGCTGTCACCCGCCGCACTCCTCGACAGAGCTGCGGTGCGCGGCGGGTGACTTCATCGATTGACCTTTTTTACCTGCAACAACACCAAAATATCGGATTTACTCTGCTCAGCAGACTGTCCGGAAAACCAATCCCGCGGCAAAAATGAAAAGCCGGTATTCGCCCGCGTTGATTTTGATTCCGCTAAACCGCCCAATAAAATAATATCCCCATCCCCCATTGATACGTCCGTTTTCACCTCCCGTTTTATTAATGTCGGGCTGTTATTCACCCCCGTATCAGTACGGGCAAAATTGGATAACTGCTGATTAATAGATAAATCAATCACCTCCTGCCGTATCTGCGGCTGGACACTCAGGATCACACCGCTGGAGCGGTATTCAATAGATTGAACCGGCTTATTATCAGCGTAACTGACCTGCCCCAATACAGGAACATCCTGACCGACCGAAAACGAGGCCTGAGCCCCATTTTTAACCCGCAGACGTGGCGAACTGACTACATGAAAACGACTGTCTGTCCGGAATAATTCATACAGGGCATCGAGCGATCCAATATTGATCCGAATAAAATTGTCAAAACCCGCATTAGCCCCGACATTCACATTAAATTTCCCTGACAATAATTTCGCGGCCAATGCCAACCCTGAACCATTACGTTCACTGGTTTGTACCTCAAACACATAGGCCAATACAACGACCTCATCCGTTGCAACATCAATCAGCGGCAATAATGCCTGCAACCGTGCAATCTCCGGTTTCGTCCCGTAATAAACCAGAAAATCACCGGCACGATTCATAAAATCAGTCGCTGTTCCTGATACCGCAAGATCCGGCGATATCGCCCCGACCGCTCCCGTTCCCCGCTGACTGTTAAACTGCCCCTCAAACTGTCCCCGCAATAAATCCGACAAATACTCAACCGAACGATAACGGGGCTGATAAACAAACGATTCCCGCGGAATAACAGGGGCTTTCGGTGTAAACGGCGCCAGATAATCAACACCCTGACGCGGGTAAATCCCAATATTCATGTTCTCCAGATAACGACGAATAAACGCCCGTTCATCGATATCAGGCGTCATACGAAACGTCACAACCCGCGGATCATTCGCCAGTTCCGGCGATAACATAAACGGTTTATCAAATATCTGCATATAAACCAGATTCAATGCCTGGGGTAACGGCACCGCATTCAACTCAATACTCAGCCCCTTCGCTAATACTGACGAACTCAGAAATAACAGCCCCATTAATGCCCGTTTCATTTTGTATTAGCTCCCGTTCCTGAATACGTCGTCACTGTGCTGTCATCAACCTGACCCGATATCATCAGCCCCTGAAAATTAAACTGAGACGCAGGCTCTAACCGGATTTGCCCCTGATTATTCAACAGGACAATCCAGGCCTGGCCGCCCCGCTCAATTTTTCCGGCAATACGCCAATAGTCAGACACCGCCCGCATTGGCTCCCGAACGGGCACACTCATCGGCACAAGATTCTGTGGTTCATGCCCGACAGCCGCCTTTTTCTCTGCGGGCTGGGGCTGGCCATTAAAAAACTGGATCAGGAAAATCAACGACAGTACCATCAAAAAAATCAGCCCAATGACAATGAACCAAAACTTGCCCTGGCTAAACACACTCTGGCGTTTATCAACAATCTGCTCCTGACCGTTCCCGCCCTCATACGACTGATAGAGCGGAAATATCGCGGAGTCATAACGGCATTGATAAGACGTCGTGAGATTATTTCTAAATAATTTGATCCCTGAAAAAACATCAACCCGATAACGTCTACGTAACCCCAACGCCACTAATTTGGTCATCCGGTAAGTCGTCTCAATACGGTCTTTAATAAATCGCGGCAGATTAACAACCGACTGGTTTATTACCACTAAATCACAGGTAATACCCTGCTCATTGGCAAAATGACGATGCTCAGCAATAAATGAACGATGTGTAACAGCGATTTTATCGTTTTCCCAAATGCGCCAGGCCTCATCAATACAAATTAAATCCCCTGCCCGACAAAAGGAATTATCACTAATTCCCGTCTCAGTTTTAAACGGAAAAAATAAATCGTCCTTAATTTTTTCATTCTCAACAAAAATAATTTCACCCAGTTTCTCCGCATCCGCTTTATTTTTATTAATACAATAAGCCTTGATTTTTTCTCCTGAAATACCATAAATATTGGTCACAATCCGGCGCCCATTTATATACGCCGGAATAATCACATTAGCGATAACCTCATAAGATTTACCGCTCCCCGGCAAACCCACATACGCAGAAATTGCCATACATTACCCTATTACCGGAATACGGCGGATAATAAACCGGGTTAAATAAGATGAAATGACGACTTTAATACCCGTCGTCACCATAAATAAATTCATAAAATACCAAACTGAATCCGGCAATGAAATGATTAACTCTTTAATATTTGTTGAGCCAGGCAATAACTCCAGTAATACTGGAACAAATTCACTGACAAGATAAAACAATGCAAAGAACACAGCAAATTTAATAATAATGGCACGGAGCATAAAGCCCATAGCGAAATTCAATGCTGAGATAATTAATTTATACATCACTCCTCATCCCTTATGAAGAAAGAATAATTCGCAATCCTAAAAATGACCAAATAATTAAAGAAAATACTTTTAATAATCCCTGTATTTTCTCCAGCATAATGCAATGACTGTCCATCACAATATGCCGATCAAACACCTCAAATTCTGCCACAGGACACTGAGCGGACTTCTCCGGAATATCAAAGTTATTCAAAAACGGAAACACCCCGAACAACGGCGAAATAATCTGTTTAGCGGTCGGGATATCCTCCAGTTCGGGCGGTGCATTATCAATATAGTCCTCAACTTCCTTATCCTTGCCCTTCTCCTTGTCCCGTTCTCCAATGCCTCCGGTTAATAGGTTCTCATCAACCCGTGCCAGAACCTCAACACTTTCCAATAAATCATTCAATGTCACCTTTTGAATATTCAGTTCTTTTAGCACCGACTGTACTTCCGCCGAAGTCACCGGATTGCTACTGGAAAACGGCATCCCATCATAATCCTTCTGTAAGGACGCGTTCATCAATACCGCATTCACCAATGCCGTTAACTCATTAGCAGAAAGTTCCTTATTCTTAAATAAATGCTGCCTGATATCTTCGTCAATATCCGGTGACCAGTCCGGTAACCCGTTATTATTGACAATCGGCTGAATGGGCGGACGTATCATCTTGGCATACAAACGATTAGACAAAACTTTACCGCCATCAACAACCATATCAAAATAGCCATCATAATAATGTGGCGGCCTGAATCGAATTTCCTTTAATTCCCCAAAGTCACATTCCTTATAGCCCATACAACTTAACTTCCCTTCTCTTTTGTCTTTCTCAAACAACTGAGTTATCAACTCTTCGGATGAAAGAGAATAATATATATTACCTTCCTGCTTCACCGTATAAACCTTTTCCATATTATTCAATAAATCATTATGCAATGCATGAATACCCAACCCTAATCCCAGCCAGTTTAATGATTTATTGCCAACATGTAATAACGAATTGGTTTTATTTAAAACAGGTAATGGAATTTTATTAACAGAATTAACTGTATTATTCACCACAGTTAAAAAAACCGGATTATTTGCTGCCTGCGGTAATGAGCGTTTCACAATCACCCCGCCCATTACCCGTGGCAATACCATACGCGCCAATAATACGGGGGAAGAATAACATTCAGAAATAATAAACAGCATCCAAAATAAAATAACAATCAGCTTAATCCGGTTATGACTGCCCAGGCACATAACAGCCCCCATAAAAAGCAAATAAAATAAAAAATGGATTCCAGCATAGATAAAAATGGGGCCATTACGCCCCATCCCCTAGTGTCAGCAACAATATTTATGCACCACGTACCATCCGCAATATCCATCGAACGCCAGCAACACCCGCATAAATACCGACCAATGCGCCAGCAACGGCCAGAATACCTGTCATTACATTGCCGAAATTGATCGCATTCGTCAGTTGTGAATAATCAACCGTATTAGAATTATTATTATTTCCATCAGCCAATGCACCCGCTGATACTAAAAACAACGCGCCCGCCAATACCTTATTTTTTAATTCCATTAATTTAGACATACTACGCATTCCTAATCATATTAATAATGACACCCAATCCTTTGGCAAACAACCAAAGTCCGATGACCGAATTAAACGCAACGCCCCAGAACTGCGCCGCAACAGCATAATCCATGTCAGAGCGTTGCGGATATGGCATCTCAGATAACGTCAACATAATTGACTGGCAATCATTTGTCTGGGAATGACAAAGGGATCCGGTGATAGTATTATTTTGAGATGCCATATCAATCACATCCTATTATACGCACAGAAAAATACAGAATAATTAACCAACTTGAATAAGATAACCATCGAATCATCGGGGTGAGATTTAATTTTAATAATTTGTGCCAAAACATTCCGACCCGTCAATTTTTTATTTTTATCCTCGCATTCACGAATAATTAATAAATTTCCGCACTGTTCACCACGATAATTTTCCTGATGATGATCCATTTTTAACTTGCCCGTAAATATCACCTCATCAAATAATGAAGCGGAAATATTGACACTGTTAATGTGATTCATCTCAACCATTACGCTCTCCAATATTAACGGCATCGCCGCAATTGACGACGCCATAAAAATCAAATCAGCCCTTCAATAATTCCTTAACCGATTCCATCGGCACATACGACACATTCCACTGGTTAAACTCCAGACGCGGCGGATTATCCCCGAACGGTTTCCCCGGATACAGACTGGTGCCTGCAATCAGGTATTTCCCAGCGGGCAGCGGATTCGGCTCAGATAACGTAATCTCCGTCTCTGACATCGAACGCGGTCCCATATGTGCAATGACCCGCTGTAAATAATAGGGGGTAATTTCCCCCGTATTCTTATTTGTTCGGGTACGCGACTGAACCTTGACATCGGCCGCAGTCACCTCAATATAAAACGGGATTTTTTCTAAAACGGACATCGTGATACTCCTAACTTCTCATTGATCAATGTTTGGTAAATCGGCGGTAAATCTAATTTCAGGTTTAAATCCGAGAGATGTTCATCCCGCACTATCATGGACAGCACAGCATCAATATCTCCCTCAAAGAAGTGAATAATTTTCGCGATAGTCGAAGACGCCTGCTTGCGCAGCCACTGAACCTTAGCTTCAATAGCATCAACCGCCTTACGGCCAAACAGTACTGGAATCGGCGCAGGATCGGCCGGATTAATCGACGCGGCATACGGGCACAATCCGGTATAGGTCCCCTGAATATCTAAAAGTACTTCAACAGGAATGCCCTTCAACTCGGCTTCCGAACGATACCAGACCCCCGACACTTTTTGCTCCAGCGCCTTGTTATACACCCGCCAGTAAACCCGCGACTGGCGAGAACCAATCGTAACGATCTCTTTGGTATAACAGCCATCAATATCAATCTCATAGGCCGTACCCAACTTGGGCTTGGGTCCCATGCCGCCATAAAAAGCGTCATCCCGATAAGCAGACAACGCATGATGGCACGTGAACACACCATCATAGTCATCCGTCGCCAAATCGAGCCGTTTCAACGCAGTAATATCCAGGTGCTTAAACCATTTATAGAGCTTATCGGGCGTTGTTCCGCTCATCACATGGGCGCACCCTTTCCCGCCGATCTGGGCGTAAAAAGTGCCATTGTTCCCGCCCCAGTACAGCATGCCAAAGTGCTCATTGCCGCCATCCTCAGAATACAGTACGGCAGAATCCTGATAGGCAAAACCGCCTGTGCCGCGGGCAGGCCCAACAAACAGCCCAAAAACAGCAGCCATAAAGCGCCTTAAACGGGCATGCAGGCAACTTAACAGCGCCTGATTGTAAAGTTCCGCTTTATGGTTGATATCTTTAATAGAAGCCGTAAACATGTCGCCCATGTCCGGCAACGACGTGTAATCCGCGGTTAAGGTATCAGCGAATCGGCTGTGCTGATAATGCCGATAAGAGGGCAAGTGTTGATATTTTCGCCATTCATGTCCCTTTTCTTGAAAGGTGTGAACCTCTTTCATACAAGAAAGTGGTGCAGAAAAAGCAATATAATCAATAAGAACGGTTCTATCAGTAAACATCTAAGGACTCCTGATAGCCCGTAAAAGTACCGGACGCAACCGCCGTCGAAACAAGCACGACCTGATTGCCATACAATGCGCTACATTCGTGCATCAGCTCATCAACGGACGGGTAATAGTCCCATTCATCATTGACACGTGCATTAACGCCAAACCCTGCTATGTAGTCAAAATAGATAACCGTCATAAATCACCAATAGTGAAATAACACCAAAAGTACGCATGCATACAGTCATGCAACAATAGAAATCTAGCACAGTGCATGCACATACACAAGTACAACGATACAACTACATGAATGTTTACTTATAATGGAGAGATAAAGATATTTGGCTAAGAAAAAGGCGGACTTAGTTATGACAACCCAAAAACGAACAACTATGGCTATTGTTACAGAAAGAAAACTAAAACTTGAACGACTAGCAATAGATGCCAGCCATACTGCGGGAAAATCAATATCATGGACAGATATTGTTAACTATCTTATTGATAACTATGCAAAAGATGCAGCAAAGGATTTAATTCATTCAGTTAAACCTGAAAATCATCCTTCACGATAATAGAAGATAGCGATTTGCAAAATAGCTAGTCAGTAATGAATATTTACAGCATGCGCACATAAAGAAAATTATATAGGCATGTTGTAAATAAACATATATGAATACTTGATTCAATGTGAGGTAAGATAAAGAAACACATGAACAAGGAAGCAGTAAAATGAAACCGACTAGAGGCGATACAACCGTACGTATCAATGAAGAAAGAAAGTTAGAATTAAAGAGGAGAATCATTGAAATAGGAAACAAAACAGGTGAGATAGTTAAATCTTCAGAATTAGTCAACCAACTAATTGATAATTATCTCGATGAGGTTGTTAAAGACACTATCGCCAATATCCAAAAACAAAAAAACCGAGATTTAAAATAGAACGATTAATCATCAGACGATTTCGTGAAATCCCCTAGCCCAGCAAAGGCCGTTAGATTAGACCGGAGTGGCTGAAAGCCCGAAGATAACCTTAGACTACCCCCGTAGTACAGTACGGGGGTTTAACAACAGAGTACGTTAACTATGACTGATAACCCATCTTCAAATCATCAACACTCAGAATTAAAATGCACACAAATTAGTAATGATTTTAAAGTAGGCGATGTTGTTACTTTAAAATCGAAAGATAAAGCAATGACTATTGCAGGCTATAGCACAAATGTAGATAAAGACGGATACAATCTAGTTATATGTCAATGGTTCGACAGAGATGACCGACTGCAAACAGGCGAATTTAGTTATTTGATGCTGGAACACGACTCCGTACAGGAACATGATTCTGTACTGGAATACTTAGAAAGGATCAACAAAAGGCTCGCATAATGGACGTTATGTGTAAATTGGCGGGTGCACGCTGAAATTGTCGCACCCGCCAATTCAACATAACGTCATATCACATTATGCGAACC
>NZ_JBFPEZ010000098.1:0-1408 GCF_040838225.1 Xenorhabdus sp. SGI246 | reverse complement strand
TAATACCGCTCGCTTAAGAAAACTAAGATAAGTCATAATCGGCCTCAGATGATTGTTTAAGGCCGATTTCTTATGTCTGAATTTTCTCGCGAACTCCAGGCCACTGCAGCCTTGAATTACTCCGAATCCATGAATGCCTTTAGTCAACACATTCCGATAGCATGGGTGACTGAAGCGGTGAAAGAAACGGGGCGAGCCACCGTGCGAAAACGTCGATTCCCCGCCGAACAAGCTGTCTGGTTAGTGCTGGGTATCGGCCTCATGAGAAATCGCTCAATCAATGATGTCTGTGACAAATTAGAGTTGGCGTTTCCTGACGCGAAAGGGAAACTGCCGCCATTAGCGTCAAGCAGCCTCTCAAAAGCCAGACACCGTCTTGGTGTTGAACCCTTGCGGCACCTTTTTCATACCACGGCCAGCGAATGGGAAAAAGAAGAGACGGCTTATTCTACCTGTGGCCTGAAAATCTTGTGCGTGGATGGCACCCAGTTTAAAGTGCCCGAAACGGACGATAATCAACAACTGGGTTATGCCTCTGGCAAAGCCAGTTTCCCCTCGGTGTTAGCGGTGACCCTGATGTCCGCCCGGACACATCTTATCTCCGATGTGGCGTTTGGCCCCATCACCCAGAGTGAGATTAGCTACGCCCAGCAACTGGTGGGGTCTGCCCCTGAAAATACCCTGACGTTGTTTGATCGCGGCTTTCTCTCTGCGGAGTTATTTCAGGCCTGGCAAGGCACAGGGCAAAATACCCATTGGCTCACGCCGATAAAAAACAAAATGCGTTATGATGTCATTCAGGAATACAGTCCTTATGACAAACTTATCGAGATGCCGGTTTCCCCTCAGGCCCGGCAAAAGCATCCTCACCTTGAAAAAACCTGGCGGGCGCGCCTCGTTCTGATCCCGGAACCGAGGGGCGAAATAAAAGGGTTTATTACCTCCCTGGAATGTCCTGTGACGTATCCCCTCAAAGAGATCCTCACTGTGTACTGGGAACGATGGGAAACCGAAGAAGGCTATGGTGAGCTGAAACAAAGACAGCTCAATAATACCGCTCTCCTGAGAAGCCAGACACGGGCAGGTATCTATCAGGAGTTATGGGGTATCCTGATCGCCTACAATCTGGTTCGGCTGGAGATGAGTCGGATGGCAAAGGATTATCGTGTTGAACCGCTTCGGATAAGCTTTATCAATGCGTTACGACTGATACAAGATGAATTTTTATGGTGCTCAGGACGTAGCCCCGGCACGATCCCACAAAAATTAAAAGCCCTCAGGGAAAGTGGTAAGCGGCTGATTTTACCTCAAAAGCGAAAACGCCCCTCGGTTCCAAGGCAAGTGCTCTGCAAAACACCCAGTTATCCTTATAAAAAAAGAACCGCTCGTGCTTAAGCGAGCGGTATTA
>NZ_JBFPEZ010000097.1:0-1725 GCF_040838225.1 Xenorhabdus sp. SGI246 | reverse complement strand
TAATCAGACAATCTGTGTGGGCACTCGCAGGACACAATCAACCTGCCGAAAGGCAAAAAAGATTAAGTCTTGAAGAGTGACTGAACAGTGAATTCATTATGAACTGACAGTAGAAATTCTTTGAGCAGCAAACTTTTAATTGAAGAGTTTGATCATGGCTCAGATTGAACGCTGGCGGCAGGCCTAACACATGCAAGTCGGGCGGCAGCGGGGGAAAGCTTGCTTTCCTGCCGGCGAGCGGCGGACGGGTGAGTAATGTCTGGGGATCTGCCCGGGGGAGGGGGATAACCACTGGAAACGGTGGCTAATACCGCATAATCTCTGAGGAGCAAAGTGGGGGACCTTCGGGCCTCACGCCATCGGATGAACCCAGATGGGATTAGCTGGTAGGTGGGGTAACGGCTCACCTAGGCGACGATCCCTAGCTGGTCTGAGAGGATGACCAGCCACACTGGGACTGAGACACGGCCCAGACTCCTACGGGAGGCAGCAGTGGGGAATATTGCACAATGGGCGCCAGCCTGATGCAGCCATGCCGCGTGTATGAAGAAGGCCTTCGGGTTGTAAAGTACTTTCAGCGGGGAGGAAGGCGTGAAGCCGAAGACGTTTCACGCTTGACGTTACCCGCAGAAGAAGCACCGGCTAACTCCGTGCCAGCAGCCGCGGTAATACGGAGGGTGCAAGCGTTAATCGGAATTACTGGGCGTAAAGCGCACGCAGGCGGTCCATTAAGTTGGATGTGAAATCCCCGGGCTTAACCCGGGAACGGCATCCAAGACTGGTGGGCTAGAGTCTCGTAGAGGGGGGTAGAATTCCACGTGTAGCGGTGAAATGCGTAGAGATGTGGAGGAATACCGGTGGCGAAGGCGGCCCCCTGGACGAAGACTGACGCTCAGGTGCGAAAGCGTGGGGAGCAAACAGGATTAGATACCCTGGTAGTCCACGCCGTAAACGATGTCGATTTGGAGGTTGTGCCCTTGAGGTGTGGCTTCCGGAGCTAACGCGTTAAATCGACCGCCTGGGGAGTACGGTCGCAAGATTAAAACTCAAATGAATTGACGGGGGCCCGCACAAGCGGTGGAGCATGTGGTTTAATTCGATGCAACGCGAAGAACCTTACCTACTCTTGACATCCACGGAATTCTGCAGAGATGCGGAAGTGCCTTCGGGACCCGTGAGACAGGTGCTGCATGGCTGTCGTCAGCTCGTGTTGTGAAATGTTGGGTTAAGTCCCGCAACGAGCGCAACCCTTATCCTTTGTTGCCAGCACTTCGGGTGGGAACTCAAGGGAGACTGCCGGTGATAAACCGGAGGAAGGTGGGGATGACGTCAAGTCATCATGGCCCTGACGAGTAGGGCTACACACGTGCTACAATGGCGGATACAAAGAGAAGCGACCTCGCGAGAGCAAGCGGAACTCATAAAGTCTGTCGTAGTCCGGATTGGAGTCTGCAACTCGACTCCATGAAGTCGGAATCGCTAGTAATCGTAGATCAGCATGCTACGGTGAATACGTTCCCGGGCCTTGTACACACCGCCCGTCACACCATGGGAGTGGGTGGCAAAAGAAGTCGGTAGCTTAACCTTCGGGAGGGCGCTGACCACTTTGTGATTCATGACTGGGGTGAAGTCGTAACAAGGTAACCGTAGGGGAACCTGCGGTTGGATCACCTCCTTAACCGAAGAGAGTGAGCTTGTGAGTGTTCACACAGATTGTCTGATGAA
>NZ_JBFPEZ010000096.1:0-17975 GCF_040838225.1 Xenorhabdus sp. SGI246 | reverse complement strand
TTAAAACATCAACAGCCCCTAACCATTTTGCGGCAATCCGCATGCCATTTTTAAACCATATCGAAATCTATTCAGGAATTCCTTCGCAAATATAATTAGTCTGGATAAAATAATTTATTAATTGATAATTTAATAAATAAATTATATCAACTAATATTCTCTTCTGAATTTATATCTTAAATACGTCGTAGATTTCCTTCATTTCAATACAGAATAATAGCCAATCAAAAAATTAAACGATTTTGTTTTATTATTACTAAGAGTATAAATAACAACCATTAATTCCTCTGGTAAAAATTCAAAAAATATCTTTTTTTAACTATTAACTTATTCTTAAATTTTATTTAATTAAATATAAATTTACAATGACTTATTACCATTTTGAGACAGTATTCTAATGGCGCTTTTCTTACAAAACTGTTTAGCTTTTCCGGTTATTCTCTTCAGCGGGCTATTATTGATTATTCTGTTTTATTGGATATGTGCCGCTTTTGGTTTGCTTGATATTGATATTTTGAATATAGATGTAGATAGTTTCGACGCAACCTCTCTGGCAGGTTGGTTAACGAAACTCGGCCTGACCGGAATTCCTATCACCATTATTATCACACTAATTACTCTGATTGGCTGGCCACTGAGCTATTTCAGCGAGCACTTAATGCTTCGTTTCATTGAATCCGACGTGCTCCGTTATTTACTAGGAATTGCCACACTCTTTATCGTAGGTTTCATTGCTCTATTTCTGACAGCAACACTCTTACGCCCACTGCAACCAAAATTATCAAGGCTCAATCGCTCCAATAGTGTTGATAATCTGATTGGCAAAGCCGCCGAAGTCCGTTCTCCCATTGTCACAGAACAACGGGGAGAAGCATTAATGAATCACAATGGTGCCAGCCTTATCTTGCAGATACGGGCACCAGAAAGTGACGGTATCATTCGCGGAGATCGCGTCGTGCTGATCAGTTATGACGCCACAACTAACAGTTATGCTGTCGTCAGTGAAGATGAATTTAGATTGTAACAAGTTACTTTCCACCACTGCCGTAAAAAATGGAGAAACACTTAAATATGTCAGATATTAATTTGGCTGATTTCATGCCGTTTTTGATCATTATTGCAACGATAATCATCGTCATTCTGGGTTTTTTTGGGCTTTTTAAAGCATTTTATATCAAAGTACCACAGGGAACTGCGCTGATCGTTAACGATATGTCATCTCAGCCTAAAGTCCATTTTACTGGTGCTCTGGTTTATCCCATTATTTACAAAAAAGAATTCATGCGAATTTCCCTGCTGACGCTGGAAGTTGATCGTCGGGGTAAGGATGGCCTGATCTGTAAAGATAACCTGCGCGCAGACATTACTGTTGCTTTCTACCTGCGAGTGAATGAAACCACCGAAGATGTACTGAAAGTGGCAAAATCCATCGGTGTTGAACGTGCATCTGACCATAATGCCGTCAGCACGCTGTTTAGTGCCAAATTCTCAGAAGCACTGAAAACTGTTGGTAAACAACTTGAACTGGCAAAACTGTTTGAAGACCGCCAAAACTTCCGTGACCGCATTGTTGATGTCATCGGTAAGGATTTGAACGGTTATGCTCTGGAAGATGTTGCTATCGACTATCTGGAACAGACCCCGAAAAACTCGCTGGACCCAAACAATATCTTCGATGCGGAAGGTATTCGCAAAATCACCGAAATCACTGCCATTCACAATATTGAAACCAACCAGAAAGAACGAGATCAAGAGCTGGCTATCCAGAAGAAAAACGTGGAGACCCGTGAAGCCAGTCTGGCATTAGAACGTCAGCAAGCTGATGCCGAAGCCCGCCAAAAACGTGAAATTGAAAGCATCCGTGCTCGTGAAGCCGCCGAAACGCTGAAAGTAAAAGAAGAAGAGCGCCTGAAAGCAGAGCAAGCTCGTATTCAAACTCAGCAGGAAATCGAAATCCGCGAAGAGAATCGCCTGCGTGAAGTAGAAGTTGCTCAACAGAATCGCTCCCGTGCCGTCACCATTGAAATGGAAAAAGTCATTCGCGCACAGGAATTGGAAATTGTTGCCCGTGAGCGTGAAGTTGAACTCCAGCGCATTGAAAAAGAGAAAGCGCTGGAAGAAGAGCGTAAAAATATTTCTAACGTTATTCGTGAGCGTGTCGCCGTAGAAAAAACCGTTGCTCAAGAAGAAGAACGCATCAAGGAAGTGCGTATGGTTTCTGAAGCAGATCGGCAAAAACAGATCATTATTATTCAGGCTCAGGCTGAAGCAGAACAAGAGCTGGTTCGCCAGGTAAAACAAGCCGAAGCAGATGAAAGCAGTGCTAAATTCAAAGCATTGGAAATCAGCACTATGGCACAAGCTGAATTAGACGCAGCCGCCAAACAGTCCGAAGCGAAAAAACGTCTGGCAGAAGGTATTGAAGCCGAAGAGGCAGCTCTGGGTCTGGCCGAAGCCCGTATCCGTCAAGCTAAAGCTGAGGCAGAAGAGAAAGAAGGTCTGGTACAGGCAAATGTTATTGCTGAGAAATTACTGGCAGAAGCCCGTGGCACACAAGAAAAAGGTTTGGCTGAAGCACGGGTAATGGAAGCTCAAGCCAATGCTTCTGAAAAACAAGGTCTGGCAGAAGCCAAAGTATTGGAAGAAAAACTGACGGCACAAGCACGTGGTGAAGGCCAGTTGGGTGCTGCACAAGCTGAAGTGATCCGCCAGCGTCTGAAAGCAGAAGCTGATGGTCTGACTGATAAATTTACCGCGATGGGTAATCTCAACGATACCGCACGTGAGCATGAAGAGTTCCGTATGCAGCTTGAGAAAAACTTTGAACAAGAGATGTCTGCCATTTCCGCCAATAAAGAGATCGCCAAAGAACAAGCGGACGTTCTGGCGGCAGCGCTTAGCAAAACCAACATCGATATCGTGGGCGGTGACGGCAGCTTCTTCAATACCTTCTCTAAAGCACTCACTGTGGGCAAAGCCATTAATGGCGTGGTTGACAAAAGCCCATTAGTAAAATCCGCCGTAGATAGGTTGCTGGCAAGTAAAGATGATAACGGAACCGGAAAAGAGTTGGATAAAAAAGAGGTGGGTGAAAAAGTCGCTGGAGAGCAAAAACTCGATTTCAACTCTTTGCTGCAAAACCCAGAGGTTCAATCTCTGGTCAATATGTTCAGCGGCGGTAAAAAAAGTCAGAAGAAAGATAATTCAGAAGAGTAGTCAGTAATATTCACCGTCACGGTTACCCGTGGCGGTGAATATCTATATTTAAGAGATGTCTGTACAGTGCCCTGGAACCGGAATTAACGTCATTAAAGCAAGGAAATACTTACGCCATGTCAGATAGCCAAATGAATGATCATCAAGTAAACACTCGCGAGCAGGAATTACTGGATAATGCCGTCGCTGAAGGTGGAGCCTATGACATCTTACGCCATCGTCTGTCTGAACAAGGCCAGCAATTACACGAAAAAGTCAGTCTGTTAAATACCCTCCGTCTGGAAGAATTTGGCAAAAACCAGACTGATATTATTGGCCGTATTCGTATCCGCACAGAAAATAACTGCGTTGCCCGCGACATTGTCCGTGTTGGTGACTGGTTACTGTTTGGCTATAACGTTTTCCTCGGCTTGAAAAAAGAGACTCAGGTTGAAGATGTTTTTTCCCTGTACAAATTGAAAAAAGAGAACGATGAATATGATGTTGAATCTGTCCCACTGACAGGTACATTCCTCAACATCACCAGCTTTGTACAGGATTTCAACGAACTGTATACCTACTACAAGAATACTCAACTACTGGAACTGGTCGAGCGGGACGGGAAACTCCTTGCCAGCTTCCAGATTGGTGAACGGATCACCGATATTCGCGTATTCCGCTGGACAATTTCCAGCGACAAAACTGAAATCAAATACATTGATAATCGCGGTGAACGGGATATCGCCCTGCCCCCTGCTTACGATTTCGAATGGCAGCGAACAACACGGGAAAATACCGTACATGGCCGCTATCCACACATGAACATTCTCGATACGGTATTTGTGGAAACCATCGGCGGCGATCTGACCATCAAATGTGAAAACAATACCGAAGATGGATTGGGTATTTACCGGGAAGCGGTACTGGATAAAACGCAATCTCTGGATGATGCACAAATCGAATACGCTCAGGCTGGTAGTCTTATTTTATTAAAAATTCTGCCTTATCGAGAGGATACATGGCGTTATCTGGTTTATAACACACTGATTCAGACGGTACAGCGCATTGATGCTATTGGTTTGGCTTGCATTCAGCTACCGGAAGATCACGGTATTATCTTTCCCGGTGGTTATTACCTGCAAAATGGAGAATACAAAACTTTCGATCAACCGATGGATGGGATGCGATTCCGACGGATTCGCCGCTCTCCGAATGGGGAAGATGTCATGTATATCTTCTATGAACCCAGGTTCGGCCGTCTGGCATTGTTCAACTACAACTTGATCGAGCGTAAGCTACAAAATCCATTATTTGGCCACGGCTATGCCATGTTGGAAGATGGTCAGATGGTACTGTTCGAAGGGCAATCAGATGAGCCAACACGCATCCACCCAATGCAAATCTGGCAAACGCCTTTCTACTCAGACGAATATGCCGCCCGTCAACCTGCCCGAAACAGTTTCCTCGGACGTATTGGCAATGCAGAATTAGTGCGGGGGATTTCCGATCTTTACCACATTGTCAAAGAGATTGAGCAACAGCAGATCTCCTCTCAACTCTACGAAAAACTCTGTCAAGATGCCCGCCGTCTGGTGGATATCTACTATTGGTTAAGTGACGGAAAGTGGTTAAGCGACGGAAAGCGGTTAAGTGGCGAACAGAACCTGCATATCGCAGTATTGCTTAAAGAGATCGCCAACACCAGTGAACGGGTATTGGATGAATACGAAAAAGTAGAAAGTATCCGTCGTCAATCCGTTCGGGCTATGAATGAAGCAACGTCATCTCAAAAAGCGTTGCTGACCGCCATGTTGCCGGAAAGTTGGACTGAAACTCAGCAATTTATTGATGCATTAAACAATTTGAGCATCCAACGCGGCCATTTAATCACCCTGCGCGATCACCGTTATATCGATTTATCCCGTCTCGATGAAATGGAAACACAACTGGCTGACAGTCAGCGACGCATTTCACTGGCAACTGCGGAATTTCTTGCCAGCGAAAGGGCTTTGCAACCCTTCAACCAACAGTTACAGACGTTGGAAAAACAAGTGCAGGCAGCCGCTAATAGTACCCAACTTACGGAGCCATTGGCTGGCATGGAAAAAATGTCAGCCGATCTGGATATGCTGTCAAATCTGATGGCTTCACTGAAATTTGAAGACACAACTCAGCAGACTCACATTATTGAGTCCATTTCTGAGATCTATGCGTTACTGAATCAGGCGAGAGCCAGATTGCGACAACGCCGTAAAGAGAAAAGTGCTGTTGAATCCGTCGCACAATTCGGTGCGCAATTTAAATTATTCAGTCAAGGGATTACCAACGCCCTGACGCTTTCCACCGATCCTGAACGTTGTGACGAACAGCTCTCACGTTTATTGGTACAACTGGAAGAGCTGGAGAGCCAATTTAGTGATCACGATGAGTTTTTAAATGACATTCTGGATAAGCGCGAAGAGTTGCTGGAAACATTCGAAACTCACAAACAATCATTACTGGACGAACGCCAACGCAAAACCCAAACTTTACACGTTGCGGCAGAACGTCTGCTGGGCAGCATAAGCCGCAGGACAGCCAAGTTTTCTTCGCTTGATGAACTGAATGCCTTTTTTGCTGCCGATACACTGTCTCTGAAAACACGGGAAATTATTGAACGTTTGCGTGAACTGAAAGACAGTGTCAAATCGGACGATATTGATGCGAAATTCAAGGCTACACGAGATCAGGCCATTCGCAGTCTGCGGGATAAAACCGAAATTTATGAAGAGGGTGGCAACATTATCAAACTTGGCCCTCGCCACCGTTTCAGTGTTAATACTCAAGAGCTGGATCTGACCATCCTGCCACAAGGCGATCTGCTCTATCTACATTTGACCGGAACAGATTATCGGGAGCCGATAGATAACCCGGAACTTAACGACCTAAAACCCTACTGGAAAATACCCCTTGAATCAGAATCACCGGAAGTTTACCGTGCGGAATACCTTGCCTACTCACTGATTTATGCAGCCAGCAAAAAACGGGAAGGCTTAACATTGGATGGGCTGAAAACCCTGATTAGCCAACCAGGAATATTGGAAAAAACCATACGTGATTTTGCAGCTCCCCGTTATAAAGAGGGGTATGAAAAAGGTATCCATGATCATGATGCCGTGGCAATCCTGCGTAAACTCATTCCTGTAGGGGAAAGCGCCGATCTTTTGCGTTTCAACTCCCGCGCCAGAGCTATCGCTGTTCTGTTCTGGGAACAGGTTCAACATGCAGAGCTGCCATCATTGTGGCCAGAGCGTGCCCGTACCTGTACTAATATCTATCAACTTTTTCGTAATGATGCGGGATTGCAAGATCTAGAGACAGAAGTAGCAGCAGAAATTAGCCTGTTCCTTGAACGTCATCCAATTAAGTGTGAACCTTACCAACAAACACAGGCAGCGGAATATTTATGCCTGGTTTTGAGCCGTGCCACAGTAGAATTTAATTTCAGTAAATACGCTCGTACTTTGCTGGAAGGGCTGCAATCCGTGCTGGAAAAAGCCCATATGTGGGGAGACTTCAATCATTCACAAAAAAACCTTAACCAACGTTTTTCTCAACGCTGGTCGCTGGTAGAAAACTGGCTGAATGGGCTCTGTTCTTTAACTGAATTTTCACCATTGAAAAATTATATTCCAGAAGCTGTCGCGCTGATTTTACTGGATAAATCGCTCAATGCCCGTTTCAGTGAAGTCGATTTACATTTTACAGTTACAGGATTAATCGGAGAGCATCCTTCCATTGTCAATCAGACATTGATCCTCAGCCTCGATGATTATTTCTGCCGGATGCGTAAACAGCGCAAAGTATTTATTCCTACTTATCACCATTATCAGGAATTACGTCAAAGTGTTCTGAACCAACAACGTCAATCATTGCGATTACATGAGTTCAAGGCTCGGCCACTGAGTTCATTTGTTCGCAACAAACTGATCAACGATGTTTACCTGCCATTGATTGGTGATAACCTTGCCAAACAGATCGGAGCTATCGGTGAAGGAAAACGAACAGATCTGATGGGGATGCTTCTGATGATCTCGCCGCCCGGCTATGGTAAAACCACATTAATGGAATATATCGCCAACCGTCTTGGTTTAATCTTCATGAAAATCAATGCGCCAGCGTTGGGGCATGATGTGCTGTCACTTGATCCAGTTCAGGCTCCGAATGCCACTGCCCGTCAGGAACTGGAAAAACTGAATCTGGCACTGGAAATGGGTAATAACGTAATGCTGTATATTGACGATATCCAGCATACCAACCCTGAATTCCTGCAAAAATTTATTTCTCTGTGTGACGGAACACGACGTATAGAAGGTGTCTGGAAAGGCAAGACCAAAACCTACGATATGCGCGGCAAAAAATTCTGCGTTGTCATGTCCGGCAACCCTTATACCGAATCCGGTGAACTGTTCAAAATCCCTGATATGTTGGCGAATCGTGCCGATATTTATAACCTCGGTGAAGTATTAGGTGGTATGGAAGAAGCCTTCAGACTGAGCTATATCGAAAACAGCCTGACGTCAAATCCGGTATTGGCTCCGTTGGCGTTACGTGACATGAACGATTTATACCTGTTTATTGATAAAGCAATGGGTAAACCGTTCTCCAGCAATGCGTTGAGTTACCCCTATAGCGAAGCTGAACTCACCGAAATCGTTGCTATCCTTGAGCGTCTGCTGATCATGCGGAATATCGTTTTCAAAGTGAATCAACAATATATTGCCAGTGCCGCTCAGTCAGATAAATACCGGACAGAGCCACCATTCAAACTACAAGGAAGTTACCGTAATATGAACAAACTCAGTGAAAAAGTTTCTGCGGTAATGAACGAAGCAGAAATACAACGTATTCTGGATGATCACTATTTAGGAGAAGCACAATTGCTGACCAGTGGAGCGGAAGAGAACTTACTCAAACTGGCAGAGATCCGTGGCACTATGACACCAGAACAACAACAACGCTGGCAACAGATAAAACGCGATTTTATGCGCAATAAAGCACTAGGCGGTGATAATGCTAATATCGGTGACCGGGTTGTTGCTCAACTTGCTGATTTGGTTGAGAGTGTTCAGGCGTTAGGAAATTGATCTGTATATCCGAAAAAACATAGACTTACAAAACAGTACTCAGTTTAAAAAATACTTATTTTTCGTTTATTGCGTTTTTTGATTATTTCGTTTATCTTGTGATTGCCGATTTTTAATGCATCACTAGCTATTGAGGAATTTTCCATGATTATTTCCAACTCCTCCAAAATGACGCTTCCTTTAGCAAGAGAAGTTCAGGTTGCAGTGGAAAGTCAGCGTGTTCTGGCAGCCTATCTGGCAACCCATTTCGAAACCCAATATATCCAGATATTTGATGAAAAAAATCAATCACATAAAGTAGAATTACCCACTTCTGCTTTGCGCCTCTTGGTTGATATTTTGTCTGAACTTGCTGAAGGTAATTCAGTTAAAGTTGTACCAGTTCATGCAGAACTAACCACTCAAGAAGCAGCAGATTTACTTAATGTCTCCAGGCCTCATTTAATCAAGTTATTGGAAGAAGGTGCACTACCATTCCACAAGACTGGAAAGCATCGCCGTGTACGGTTTTCAGACCTGATGATATTTAAAAATACACGCGATCAAGATAGTGAAAAAACCATGTCAGAACTGACTCAGCAAGCACAAGAATTAGGAATGGGATACGAATGAGATATTCTTCCTTTACAGCCATCTATGATGCTTGTGTTTTATATCCAGCACCATTGAGAGATTTCCTTATGTGGCTAGGTTTATCAGGGCAGTTTAGAGCACGTTGGAGCCACCAAATTCATGAAGAATGGAAACGAAACTTATTAGTTAATCGTACAGATTTAACCCGAAGCCAATTAGATAGAACCTCTGATTTAATGGCTCATGCAATTCCTGATGCGTTAGTTGTTGGTTACGAAAATTTGATGTGATAAATAAATAATATTAAGGCAACATATAGTGAAAATATGGCTCCAACAACGCTTTCATATCTTGGTCGGGTTGGTATTAATACTTTTTTTAATTCAAATAATTGATACCTTAACCGATGGAACATTAAACAATTTCGGCATTATTCCCCGATACTCTCAGGGTTTGATCGGTATCCCACTATCACCATTTTTGCATAGCAGTTGGGCACATCTGTTTAGTAACCTCCCTGCCTTATTGGCACTCAGTGCATTACTGATGACCCATTCTATTCGTTATTACATTCTGGCCAGTTTGTTTATTATTTTTACCGAGGGTACGTTAGTCTGGTTATTCGGCCGAATGGCCATTCATATCGGTGCCAGCGGCTGGATTTTTGGTTTGTGGGGATTATTACTGGCGAATGCTTACTTCCTGAGAAGAGCTAAAGATTTTTTCTTCTCCATTCTGGTCATTATCTATTATGGCGGGATAGCTTTCGGTCTATTACCACTACAAGAAAATATTTCTACAGAAAGCCATATTTTTGGTGCGATTTCAGGAATAATTTTCTCCTGGCTCTCCAGGAAGTGGTTCATCAAACAACGTTAGTGCATAGAATTAAGAATATAAAATTGAGCATTACCGTACCATCCTTGATATCCCTTATTACTCTGAAATCTGACAAAAAATAATTCGCCCGTTATCATAACGGGCTGATTATAATTACAACCATTCCAGAGCGGGATCATCCACTGGCTGCCGTAAGACTTGTTTATCTTTTTGATAATCATGTGACACTTGCCAATTTGGGCTGCGTCCCTGACGGGGAAGTGCATCTTCACTCCGTTTCACATAGCCAGATTGCAAGCCACCAAATAAATGTTTATCAGGTACTACCTCATCTGGCAGAGCATGTGGTGTCACAACCGTAGCCTGACGGCGATCCATTTCATGTAATAAACGACAAATATATTCTGCTGAGAGATCAACTTTTAATGTCCAGGCGTTGCTAACATAACCAAATAGATAAGCAAAATTAGGAATATCCTGTATTAATGTCCCCTTATAGAACATCATATTATTACCTTGCTGTGGTTGACCATCAATAGTAATCTCAGCTCCTCCCATCAGTTGTAATTGCAACCCTGTCGCTGTCACTATGATATCAGCAGATAATTTCTTACCCGATTGCAATAAAATCCCATCTTCAGTAATACGTTTAATTTGATCAGTGACGATAGAAGCTTTCCTCTCTTTCAGAACCTTAAATAGATTGCTGTCAGGCACAAAGCACAATCGTTCATCCCATGGCATATACTTGGGTGTCAGGTGTTTCATGTCAAAATCAGGGCCAACTTTTCTGCGGGCTAATCCCAACAATAACGATTTCAAAAAGTGAGGGAAATATCGGCTGATTTTATATAACAAGCTGAAAAATAAAATATTGCGTTTTCGGCTTAATGTATAAATCCAACGTTGTGGAATAATGCCATTCAGAAACTCAGCAATCTTATCCCTGCCCGGTATTGAAAAAATATAACTTGGGGAACGCTGTAGCATAGTAATATGCTCGGTCTCATATGCCATTGCCGGAAGTAAAGTAACTGCGGTTGTACCACTTCCAATCACAACAACTCGCTTTCGTTTGTAATCTAATGTCTCAGGCCAGTGTTGTGGATGAACTACCGGGCCTTTAAAATCTTCAAGACCAGGGAGCTTAGGTACATAGGGTTCATCTTGATTGTAGTAACCTGTCGCACCGATAAGAAAATGACAAGTAAATTGCCGAATTTCTCCACTGGTTTCATCTATTGCAGTAACAGTCCATTGGCGAGTTTCATTTGACCAGTTAATTTTGGTGATCTTTAATCCAAACTGAATTTTTTTATCAATTGCATACTCTTCTACTGCTGAATTCAGATAGTGTCTAATTGAAGGCCCATCAGCAAAAATACTGGTATCTGTCCAGGGACGAAATTTATAGCCATAGCTCATCATATCTGAATCTGTGCGAATCCCTGGATAGCGAAATAAATCCCAAGTTCCACCTATTGCGTGACGACGCTCTAAGATACCCACTTTTTTGTCAGGACATTCTCTTACCAAATGGCATGCCATACCAATGCCAGAAACGCCCGCTCCCATAATCAAAACATCATAATGGTTATCCATATTATTACCTCCTCTATAAATGTACTCTTTTGATTAAATCAGTCTCCCATTACTGGGATATATTATTTTTTATCCAATAGAACAACCATTTTTATTTATGAGGCAGGAGTATCATGATTAGATACATAGCTGATTGTTGAACAAATTTATTTGAATTAATTCGTATTGAAAAATCATGGATAAAAAATTAAATATCACTTAAAGTGTTTATAATTATTAAAATCGCCAATATGGAAAGTACACTTTGAATAATTACAAATTACTACCTGCTCTAATATCAATACTGAGAACACTTAATTTGACCGAATCAGCAAAACAATTAAATGTGACACAGTCTGCGATGAGTAAAACATTAAATCAGCTCCGTGAAGATTTTCATGACAAGATTATGATAAGAGAGGAAAATAAATTTATCCTTACCAAGAAAGGAGAGAAATTAAAAGCACAGCTTCCCATATTGATGCAGCAATTGGATAATCTATATGCACCAGAATCAATAGACCCAAGTCAATGTAAAAGGAAATTTACCTTAGCCTCCAGCGACTATGTCGCACAAGCCATCTTACCTTCTATCTTTTTTCATATTGAAAGAGAAGCACCTAAAGTCAGTATCGAATATAAATTGTGGTATAAAAATAATCTGAACAAACTTGCCGGGCAAGATCTTGACTTAGTGGCCACTATTGCTGACTCCATACCTGATAATTTATATGGCAAGTTAATGGCCGAAGACCAACTTGTTGTTGTATTCAGAGATAATCACCCTAAATCTGATCGTGAGCTAACCATTAACGACTATATTAACAGTCGGCATATTCTTATTAGTGGTGGCGGAGATAAAGATAGCTCCGTTGACCATACATTAGCAATGATGGATCTCCACCGTAATATTTTAGTTACAGTTCCTTTTTTCCAATCAGCCATTGAGTTACTGTTAAAAACAGATGCCATGCTCACTATACCACTGCATATCGCTGCTGATTTTGCCCAATATTATGATTTGAAAATAAGATACTTACCCATTGATATCCAGCCGCAGCAATACTACTTACTGTGGCATGCCAAGTATCATCAAGATCCAGAGCATAAATGGTTCCGAGAAATTTGTTTTCCTTTAATCAAAGCGCATCTTGACAGGACAATCAGACATGGTATGAAATTAATTCATACCCATAAGTAGATTTTCTATCTTTTATATATCATTTACTTTCATTAATATAATGAAATCATCAATAGTAAAATAGTGGTAATTATTATGCCATCTATAGAAACATTAATTACATTTATCAGTATTTCAACTTTTTTATGTTTTTTACCCGGTCCTGATAATCTTTTTATATTGAGTCAATCGGCAATAAATGGGCGAAAAGCTGGAATATTAATAACCATTGGTCTATGTATTGGTTTGGCAATACATATTTCTTTAGTATCATTAGGTATTGCAACAATATTACGAGAAAATGCAGTAGCATTTGGAGTTATTCGGATTTTTGGCATAATTTATCTAACTTATCTGGCTTGGGGGGCTTTCAAAGCTAAACCTACTTTTATTCAAGGAAGCTCTTATCATTTTCATGATACAAAAAAACTCATCGGCAAAGGGATACTCATGAATTTATCAAACCCCAAGATTATCGTTTTCTTTTTGGCTTTTCTGCCTCAGTTCACCAATAAAAGTACAAATATTATCTCAGTTTCACTCCAATCATTATATCTGGGTGTGATATTTTCTATCATCACTTTCATTGTATTTTCCATTATTTCATATTTGTCAGGGTATTTAAGTGAAGTAATATCTCATAAACCAGAAATACAAAATATTTTAAATAAAATCACTGCCTTAATATTTGTAATATTGGCAATTAATTTATTTATTTCAGGCGGATTTGCCTGATAAATGCAATTTTCAGAAAGACGGTCAGTTGCTATCTTAAATCATCGCAGTCACATACCTCAAAAGTTGAACATCTGACCGCAGCAGAGCAAATTATTTGATTTTATCGGTAAAAGTACGGTACGTACCCTGCCCGGCACATTAAAACAGAGCGCCGGATAAAAACCAGCGCTTTGTCTGTAACCTGAAGGCTCTATGCGCTAATGCCTTGATGCTATTAAGATCCAAAATGAGCACTGAACGTATCAAAGTTATCAGCTTTAACAAACCTGGCAGCGTTAGGCACCTCTTTACCATTTTTGTCTTTACTTAATGCATTGAAATGCTCAACACCACACTTGATCTTAGCTTTTTCAGCTTCACGCAGGTCATCTGAGAATATGCTCGATTTCGTTTCAACCACAAAGTAAAGCTTCTCCCCGGCTCCATCACCTTTGTCAATGATTACCGCCCAGTCAGGATTGTAACTGCCTAGCGGAGTATCAATCTTGAACCAAGATGGCAGCCTGGAATAGATCTTCACTTCTTCAGCATTTTCCAGCTTTTCAACGAAGTTAAGCTCAGTATCTGAATCGCAAATGATGTAGTCATATACCGATTTTTCAGCTTTCACCATATCTTTGAAGTAACCAGTCAGCTCTTCTTCTTGGAAAAGCTCTTGAGCATAGTATGCCTCGTCACCAATACGGTGGTACTTAATTCCATCCACAATGGCAATACGCATCTGTTTACGGATAACTTTACCCGCTAACTCGATAAAGCGCTGAGGATTATTTTTGAAGGCTTCCAGCTTATCGCCTAAACCTAGCAGAATATCGATAATTGTCTGGCGGGTCAGATTGGTCTGATCGGTCAGATAAGTCACAACATCTGGCAACTGGAAGTTGCGACTGCAATAATACTGCATCTTGGTTTTCTCATCGTAGGTTTCCAGTTCAGCTTCAGTAACAGCAATCTTAACTTTGGTGTACTGAAACCAGGCTCTGGCTACGACCACATTCGCTCTAATTTCCTTGATACAGTTATCAACCAGCTCGTTGATATTAAAGTTAACACGATAAGTTGTTTTGTATTTAATACGTCCCCAAAGGGCTTTGAAGTCTTCACCAAGTACAACCTGCTTACCATTTGTATCTTCACACAAGGCTACAGAGCGCTTTTCTGCGTGTTTTTTCACGTTCAAGCCTTTTGCCAACTTCTTCAACATGGCAACGATGGCCTCAGTATACTCAGCAACACTGGAAGGCAGACTCACCTCATTATTATTGATGGCAATTTTCAGCACATCCTGAATCTTGCCTTTGCCATCAATATAACCTTGAGACAGAAGATGCTGGAAGATCTCTTCTGACCCCTTCGCTCCCAAGAAGGCTTTCTGATCCAACTCACCAGAAACAACAATGTTGGCAAATTGGTGAGATTCAACCACACCAAATTTAATGCCTTCTTCTGCTTCAATCTCTTTTTGCAGTTCAGAAACAAAGCTTTCATAAGATTCGTTTGCCATAACGGTCAGGGTATTTACCTCAAAACCGTAAGGCACACGTTCACCAGACTGATCAACGGCTAAACGTAGGCCACGACCGATTTCCTGTCGTTTTTTAGTGACTGAACGAGTTTCATTCAACGTACAAATCTGGAAAATATTCGGGTTGTCCCAGCCTTCTTTCAGTGCTGAGTGTGAAAAAATAAAACGCAGCTTCTCATCCATAGATAGAAGCTTTTCTTTATCTTTCATAATCAGATTATAGGCCGACTCATCCGCCACGGTTTTACCCCCTTCGCCTTTAGCTGAAAGCTTCGAGTCAGTGAACTGAGGGTTACCAGAAGTGTCTTTTTTCTTGTCCTGCGCAAAGTAGCCATCGTGCACTGCTTGGGTGAGTTCTTGCAGCGCTATTTCGTTAATGGTGTATTTATCGCCATCATTGTCCCAGATAATCGGGTACAACACGCGATATTTGGGCTTGCTAACCTGCCTGGCAAACTCTTCTTCAAACCACTTGGCAAATTTACCCTGAACAGGCACGCCATCTTTAGAGTAGCCGCGGTAGTTGACAACCTTATCGATAAAAAACAGACTCAGCACCTTAATACCTTTCTGGCTCAGGATTTTCGAGTGGTTGATCTTGTCATAACCCGTTGTCACCTTGTGGTAGAATTTCAACTCTTTTTCCAGGTGCTCTTCGATAGTTTTGGCTATTTGAATGCACTTGAAGGCCTCCGAATCCACTTCGCCAATGGCTTGCCCAAGGCGCACAATTTCATCGCGACTGGTAAAATCAATATATTCATTACCTTCTTCGCAATAAATGTCGTTAACGATATAGCCTTCATAAACACTGCGCCCACCAGAAAGTTCAAATAAATCATTAACCTGACCATCTTTGATAGTAATTACCTTACGTGGTTGCAGCTTGCCTGTGCGCGTTTGGGCATCAATTTCAATCTTGGCAGAAATGGGGGATTTCTTATTATCAACACTCACTAGCTTGATGTAGGCATGGTTATGCCCGTCTTTAACTTCCAGCGAAGCAACTTCGATTTGCTTAACCAGTTTGCCCTCATAGGCATCAATAGCGTCGAGCTTATACAGCAGGTGTGGTGCTTCTTCCAACGTGGCCGAATAACGGAATGTACACAATGGCGCTAAGCTGCTAATCGCTTCTTTTCGGTTTGCCGTTGATACTACTGACTGTGGTTCATCAATAATAACGACAGGATGAGTTGCCTGAATAAATTCAATAGGCTTCATCCCGTTCAATCTGTCATCTGTACGATGGATCAGATTCGCCGTAGTTTCTTTCGTAGGATCGGTGAATGACTTACTGAACGCATCAATATTCATCACCATAATTTGGATGTAATCATTGGTAGCAAAGTTACGCACCTGTTCGCGCTTTGATGAATCATAGACAAAATAGTCATACTGAACGTTTTTATACTGCTCACGGAAGTGCGGCTCTGTGATTTGCAATGATTTATAGACGCCTTCTTTAATTGCAATAGATGGTACTACGATAATAAACTTTGTCAGTCCATAACGCTGATTTAGCTCAAAGATAGAACGCAGGTACACATAGGTTTTACCTGTACCTGTTTCCATTTCAACACTGAAATCCAGACTTGTCAGTTCTTGCTTTGCGTTTTCAACCTGTGGCAAACCATTTTTTAACTGAACATTACGTGTGTTAGCATAAATTTCATCAGGCAATAAAGTAAGCGCATTTCCGACACCGAGGTCGTTGTTTTTAGAAAAGATATCCAGTTGTTGATTTGCCCACATCTTATCTGTGACAGTGAAATTAGATTGAAATGTTTCTTGTCCTGCAAACACACCTAAAACAGCATCAACTGCATTGGTTTGGTGTGATAAGTCCGATCTAAATTGAATCTTCATCATCATTACCTTAAATGCTCTTTACATCGTTGATACCATACTGCTTTAGGATCTGAATCGCGTTGGTTTTGATAACACTGTCTGCAAAGCCTTGGTCTTTAAAAACGATTTGAGTGCTTTCTGGATTGAGCTTTTCTTTCAGTTTGGCGATACCTTCAACCACTTGCTCAGTGATGCCATCGTCCAGGCAAATCATTAAAGCACCAGTGCCAACAATAAAGATTTTTTTGCCTTCAACTGTAGTTTCTTCCACTTGTTCGGTCAGTTCTAAACCATATTTCAACAAGATCTCGTAAAACACATCTTCAGGCATACGGTCATCTTTGATAGATTTAGCAGCGAGTTGCAGAGCAGGTTCTAAGCTTTCAAAATCAGCATCCCAAGAGTGAATATTTGTTTGATCTAATTTGAAAAACCTAACACCTTGAGTTTTATCTTCTTCTAAAATGGCATTTTTTATTCTTCTTAGGGCAATTCTGGAAATCAATTCAGGTATTGACTCCTTAGTACAATACTCTATTGCACCCGCATTTTTTGAGACAGACTCAGGTAATTGAATCAATATAAACTTTCTTCTACCGCTATCTTTCTTATTTTGTTTTAATACAGCATGACCTGTAGAACCACTTCCAGCAAAAAAGTCAAGGATGATATCTTCACTATCCGTGACCTTCATTAAGTGTTCAATTAATCCTGTCGGCTTTGGATAATCAAAAACAGATGAACAGAGAAGGGCTTCAACCTCTTTACTTCCTTGCTTCGTTGTAAAATCGGTTATTATTGTTTTTGGATGTTCAGTGCCTCGTTTTTTAACATACTGAAGAACACCATTAGGTTTGAAGAAGAACTCAACAATCTGCTGCCCTTTAGAGTCAAAAGTATCATTTCCTGATAGCCAATTTTCGATTTGACTCTTCATTGTCCAGCCCGCTTTTAGCGTGACTTCGCTAGCTAAGGCCCCATTCCTGCATTCAAATACACCGGAAGTAACTTCAACGACTTCTTTATCTCCAAATACTGATGGAAACGTTTTATTTTCACCTAAGAATTTGATTCCAGAAGGGAATGTTATTTCTGACGCTGGGTTTTTAATACTAACCTTTTTTATTGCACGATCAGAAATTAAGCTATCATCTCCCTTATAAACAACATGAGGTAATTGAGATATATCTTTTGCATATGCCAATATATATTCATGTTCTCTGGTAAAAGTTGATGCTGAAGTTCTTCCACTTTTCCAAATAAATCTTTCAACAAAATTATCTTCACCAAATATTTCATTGCACAAATTGGACAAATTAACAACTTCATGTTCATCTATAGATATAAAGTAAGCGCTCAATTAAAC
>NZ_JBFPEZ010000095.1:0-1122 GCF_040838225.1 Xenorhabdus sp. SGI246 | reverse complement strand
TCGTCTATTTCACAGATAATCTGGATGTCACTTCCCACCAGAGGCCGCGAGGTTACATTTTCTGGCGTGAGTTTTTTAATGTGCGAATGACGGTGTTAATGCCAATTTTCAGAACACGAGCGGTATCTCTAACACCCGAGTTATTCATTGCCATATCAACAATCTGTTCTTTCATGCCAGGATTGCAGGCTTGATAGGTGTAATTCAGTTGAAAGGTTTTGCGGCAAGCATAGCAGTGATAACGGGGATGACCACTACTTCCTTTTCCATGCCCTTTAACATCCTCTGATTTGTGACAGTAACGACAAACCACATCAACTTTAGCCATATCTCACCCATAATAAAAAATGGGAAGTTTATCACAATATCTAATTATTGGGAGCATGATCCTGTCTCCCTGAGATGATGGAATGTTATAAAATAGGCTATCCCGCCCGATAACAACGCAGGCCATAACATTCGGGCACAAGATTTAAATCTAACTCACATTGTCTCCGACAAATTGGTTAATTAAGGACGTAATATGCTGTATTACGATAATTTGAAGGGACTTCGTTGTCCGAATATTTCGGCTGAACCGTGATAAATAAAATGGGGACAATAATAAATAACGGAGGGGTAAAGGCCAAATGAAATCAAGGGAAATAAAAAACGACATCTGACAGTCACAGTGTAAAAAGTTAAAATGATTGCCGTTGAAGAATAATATTTTTATATAGTTGATATGATTAGTGTACTGAACCGTTTAATGTTTATTCATAAAAGTTTGTCTTCTGGTAATAGGTTGAAATATAAATAAAAATAAATATGACTGCGTTGACGGAATCATGATCATTTTCATTTCATGAACTCGCTCACAAAAAAACTGTTTTTAGATATGAGGTTTTTATTTTCTGTCTTTTTTTGATAAAAAAGAGTGTAGTAATGAATAATATATTTTCGTTGAATATATAATAGCTGGCTATTAATTCAAATAAAAGCAAGTATTTCTATGTGATTACTCCTAAATATAATTTGGTTAATTGAGAAACATACGGATTAAGTCAATCCAAATAACTCAATTTTATTAGACAACTGCCTGGATTTCAAAGGGCCGTTTTCTGGGTCATGTATTGAATGGTT
>NZ_JBFPEZ010000094.1:0-2932 GCF_040838225.1 Xenorhabdus sp. SGI246 | reverse complement strand
AGTCTTTGCTGCCTACAAACGACCATTGTTCATCTATTTCACAGATAAGCTGAATGTTATTTCCATCAAGGGGCAGCGTAGTCACGTTCCGGGGGGTAAGTTTTTTAGTGTTTTCAGGACAGTAGAGGTGGCAACTTTCAGTACACGTGCGGTATCACGAATGCCGCCATTATTCATTGCCATATCGACAATTTACTCTTTAACGCCCGGTTTACAGGCTTGGTAGGTATATTCCAACTGAAAGACTTTGCAACAGTCATAGCAGCGATAACGAGGATGTCCCCCATTACCTTTTCCATGCCCTTTCACTTTTTCTGATTTGAGACAATAACGACAATAAACGTCAACTTTAGCCATACTTCACCTAAAAAAGCTAAAAGCATATCACATCAACTAACTATTCAATACATGACCAATAAGTAGATTCTTCCATGACCTAACTCCTATATTAATGCGGCAACTCCGTTGACAATTACTAAGATTTGATTAATCATTCAAAATCCGAAAAATAATTAATAGCGTGTAAATATGTGTTTATTTAAGCGTATACTGACTCAGTTATTGATCGTTAATACTATGTTATTTAGTGCAAATACTTTGGCTGACAGAGTAAGCATTGCCAAACCATTCATATGCCCTGACATATCACCATTACCACAACATATAACAGCAAAAGGTAACTTGGTTATTGAGGGTAAAGTATATTTACTATGGATTCCTAATGCAGCCGCTGTCATAGCTCCACTTACAAATACTATTTGGATATCTGAGGATGGAAGAAAAACAGCCGAAATTCATCAGTATAAAGATGGAAGGGTGGAGCAGGCATTTGTTACATTCTCAACTAATATTAAACAATTGCCCTATAATGTGGATGTTGAGCAATATATAACTGATAGAAAACATTCATACATGGAAGGGGGTCAAGGCTGTTTTAATTGATTTTACATAATCTCTAATCTTGCAGCATAATCGCTATTACCCCTAAGATAAAACAATTAAATCAATAAGTTAAATAAATTCCATCAAATCTATCTAACCGCTCCCGCTGTTCATCATTGAGATTGAGGCTAAACGCAAAATCTTCATGCTCTACCTGCCATTTGCCAAAGCTCATTAAGAACGCGATTACGGGATCAATTTTATTCGCTGATTTCTTTTTGTTCGGCTTGATATTGGCATCGCGTCCGTTTCCATCATGACATTAGCTATCGCTCAAGACAGCACCGGATCGCTGTTGTGACGAATCACCTTCCGATTAACGGGTCATGCTCCCAATAATTAGATATTGTGATAAACTTCCCATTTTTTATTATGGGTGAGATATGGCTAAAGTTGATGTGGTTTGTCGTTACTGTCACAAATCAGAGGATGTTAAAGGGCATGGAAAAGGAAGTCGTGGTCATCCCCGTTATCACTGTTATGCTTGCCGTAAAACCTTTCAACTGAATTACACCTATCAAGCCTGCAATCCCGGCATGAAAGAGCAGATTGTTGATATGGCAATGAATAACTCGGGTGTTAGAGATACCGCTCGTGTTCTGAAAATTGGCATTAACACCGTCATTCGCACATTAAAAAACTCACACCAGAAAATGTAACCTCGCAGCCTCTGGTGGGAAGTGACATCCATATTATCTGTGAAATAGACGAGCAGTGGTCATTTGTTTTGTCGGTAACAAGAAAAACCAACGCTGGCTCTGGTATGCTTGGGAGCCAACGATGAAGCGGATAGTGGCACATGTATTTGGTGATCGCAGCAGGAAGACGTTGAAAAAACTGCTGACACTTCTGTCTCCTTTCAACATCCAGTTCTACTGTACGGATAATTATGCCGTTTACAACTGCCTTCCTGAGGGAAAACATCTCACTGGAAAGAAATTTACCCAACGTATTGAGAGAACTAATCTCACTCTCCGTATCCGGATAAAGAGGCTGAATCGAAAAACGATAGGCTATTCCAAATCTGAAGAAATACACGATAAAGTGATAGGAACGTTTATTGAGCGTGAATACTACTTTCTCTAAGCGATCTAACTATTGGAAGCATGACCCGTTCGTTCTCCACGCTGTTTTTTCGCGGCGATCCCTTCGGTTTGCCTCTCCCGAATGAGTGCCCGTTCAAACTGACTGAAGGCCGACATCATATGCAGTTGCAGCTCTTGCATGGGCGTGTTCTCGTTAACACTAAAAGTGAGCTGCTCTTTCAGGAATATCAATGTAATCCCTTGTTCGCGTAAACGCAGGGTCAGAGTACACATATCCATACCTTTATGGATACCGATCATCCTATCCGCTACTGCCATATGACGATGGGTTCCATTTCCGGTGCATCAAGGTTAAGCCGGTTTAATTGGCGATTCACCTTGGAACGGTTGAATCTGACGGCATCAAGTGCCTCAACGAATGGACGGATCTCTCCGACCGTTGTCGTATCATCAGCATGAATAATCGCGTCAAATAATGCCAGTGTTTTATCCACTTCATCAGCGGATGTTGCGCCGGGCATTCTGTTTCCTGCCAGACAAAAAGGGGACGTTAAATTAACCCGAATTCTGTTTAAGCCATCATTGGAAAATCGTCTTCCGAATAGAAAACTTTCAGTGATGGCTTCTTCCATTTAAGGCAATAAGCAATCAAACCGCCTAAGACAGTCAACATAAACCCTTTTAAACTTCGGTGGCGCGAATGCTCTATCTGAGAAATTAATTTTAATTGTCCATTAATCGTCTCAATGATAAAACGCCTTGATAACATTATTTTATCCCACTCAGCTTGCAGGCGTGCTTTCATGTTTCGCCGCTTTTGGGTGATGAACGTAACACCCGTTTCGCCTAGAGCGTCTGCGAGCTCTTGACTGAGATAACCTTTATCGCCGTAAAGGGACCCCGTTAATTCTGTGGTTAATTCGCGAACAGGTTCCCGATCATCC
>NZ_JBFPEZ010000093.1:0-1827 GCF_040838225.1 Xenorhabdus sp. SGI246 | reverse complement strand
AGTGATAGGAACGTTTATTGAGCGTGAATACTACTTTCTCTAAGCGAACTAACTATTGGAAGCATGACCTATTTGCGTGTTGAAGTGAGAATATCACCTCTATAACGGTGACCAAAATCATTGGACCACATCAGTTTGTGAAATCATAAAAATCTGTTCAAATGACCCCATCCAATTTCTATTAATCTAACTTAAATTAAAAATATAAACGACGCAGGGCTTGTTGGGCTTCCGTTCTGGGCTGAACAAACCGCATTGAGGGGCGTGAGGCCGCTTCACAGATAGCTTCTGCGTCAATAAAATCATTCTTGTTACTTTTGATGTCCAATCTAACCATTTAATACATGACTGGCTTCGGGAGCTTTTCTCAGCTTAAATGAGTGAGATAATGGTTTGACAGACAGCACGAAAACGAAATTTTTAATAAATGACAGAAGTTATAATGACGACAAAGTTTGATATAGAAGAAGAGGATATGACAATGATATTTTTACTACTAAAGATAATTAAAATTATTTTTTTCTTTCCACTATTCATGATTGTTAGCTATTTTCTAATTTTAGATAGAAATTTTAAAAAAACGCTGGCATCGTCATTATCGGCGGCTATCATTCTATTTCTGATTGATATATTTTTACCAACACTACTTGTTTATCTGTCAAAATATTAGGATATTTAATATCTTTATAGTGCTTGGCACTGAACAATATAGTTAAAATACCAAGCACAATTTAGCATCACACATTAAATATCAGACGACACATATCATACCAACCAAATTTTAGATATTTGGTTTTATTTTATTTTCGTATACATACTTACTGACGGAAAAGTTTACATTTTCAGTCCATTGCCCTGTTATATCAAATGGGGTTCCTGGATCCCATTCACCTGGGAAGACATTCAGTAGATCAACTGGGTCTGAAAATCTGTCATAAAGTTTATAGGTTATGATCGCACTTAATTGATATGTTTGTCCATAAGACACAGCACTTACAACATGTAATCTTCCACTGACTGTAGCCCCTCCTATAGCCCATAATGGGTCATTGAAAGAAGAGGATGGAGTTCTGAAATCATACGTATTTTCAAAAGAAATTCTATTTCCATTTTGGATTTGTGAAATAAAACGAGATTGAACGCTGGTGCCATCCTTGCTTTCAAATAAACCTTTAAAGGCGTCTGGTTTTTTTATTAACTCCCTGACCCTCTCGTGAACACCTATGTCGTGAAGAGTTAGCGCTCGTCCTGAATTCCCAAAATAATGTGTTAATAAGTCAAAAGAACTCATTTCGTTAGAGCTAGTGGCACTGTAATTTTCAATATTTTCTTCTGTTTTCATAAAATCATCTCCAAATAAATATAATTCAGGTTATTTAGAAAAAAACAAAAATAATTCAAATGAAAAAACGCCATTAATTAAACAAACGACATTGAATTTAAAATATATAATCATTAGAATCAATGAAATAGAATTAACAATATTAATCAATTCTTGACAAAGTTAAATTCAATCAATTACTAATATGATTTATTATTTTCTTACGAAAAATATTATAAATAATTCCCAGATATAGAAACCTCCTAATCATTATTATTGGAAATGGTTTTTAATTACCAATAATAATATATTATGAAAAGTAAAATATAGTGAATTTACATTTAAGTAATAACAATGTCGTAATAAGTAAAATAGGTTTGCCCAACTATCATGCTATTATTGAATAATATTTACGGCTAAATACTATTTTGCAATTCATGTAAAGCAGCCACTTGTAAAAAGTGGCTACGGTTCTTGTACAGATTTGGGTCATGTATTGAATGGTT
>NZ_JBFPEZ010000092.1:0-2739 GCF_040838225.1 Xenorhabdus sp. SGI246 | reverse complement strand
AATTAGAAAAAAAGACAAAAAGTCATCTCAGGAAGCTGCAAAGAAGAAATAAACATGTTGCTCGCTTTTTTCTGCACCCCAAAATTAATTATGCTGCATGATGGGAGTATGGGCATTTGCACACCGAGTTAATAACAGGAAGAGTGAATTATGCTCAGATAATTGGACAATTTAAGTATCCCTCAGATAATCCAGCCAAAATATGGCCAAGTCAAATAAGTTTTTACTCTTTCTTTATTTCTAGTCCCAGAACTTACATTATAGCAGATCACTGGAACGGTATCAGGACGGCTGATGGAAATATCATTATGAGCGGGTTGCGAACATATACAACAGACGCAGGTTTGTATGACATGTACTCTTTCGAAAAAATTTTTTTTACGCTAACTCCGACAGAAAACTAATACACAAATATTAACCTACTGAATTTATTCAAGCCGTACTCTCCAATATTGATGAACTGATTTTATTGGTGTCCGCCGGCGGAGAAGTCTCCCACCGCCTTCATATTACTTAGCAATGTGTATTGTTGATTAAATGAGGGAATAAATATGAGTATTCAAGACAGTAATAGCTCTGTAGTAGTTCCAACAATGGATGATATCAAAAAGGCAATTGAAGAGCATACTGAAAGCCGTAATCATCCATATGCAACCCAAGTAGAACCGGGATTTGTCACTTTAAGTAATGAAGTCGATAGTGATAGTGAATTAACTGTCGCAACATCTAACGCTGTGAAAAAAGTATATGATTTAGCTGATGCCGCCAACCAAAATGCCAACTATGCAAATGACAATGCCAGCACTCGTTTAGCTAAAGACCAAAACGGAGCTGATATCCCTAATAAGAAGGAGTTTGTTAAAAACCTTGGACTAGAACCAATAATGGAGGAATTGGCTTTACCTGTTGGTGTTCCCGTTCTTTGGCCAACAGAAAATCCACCTGAAGGCTGGCTTATCTGTAACAGTGATTCATTTGATACAGGAAGATATCCGAAACTCGCTCTTGCTTACCCGTCAGGAAAATTGCCTGATTTGAGAGGAGAATTTATTCGGGGATTAGATAACGGACGCGGTATTGACCCTGAGCGTAAGTTGCTATCTGAACAAAAGGCAACGATGTTACCATCGGTTTATAGCTATGCCTATAGTGAGACAACAGGAACATTAGTTACTCCACCAATAAAATCATACGGTCCGAACCTTAAAGATTTTATGGAAGCCGATTATGAAGACCTGTAACTTCCTCTGGCCCGTATTTGAGGACTGATTTAGAGTTAGGAGGAGGGGTATCTTTAGCAACCTTCCGTGTCTGCCCCCGCAACATAGCATTCAATTACATAGTCAGAGCCGCTTAATTTTGAGTTAACAATTTCAACCCGCAACTTTCTGCGGGTTTATCATTTTCTATGGTATCCCGCCCTTATCCCCCTAAGATATTTTCAACTCAGGTAACAGGAAAAAGCCGCATTACGAGGCTAATCTTTTAATCCAATGTCAATTGTATCGGTCTGCATCCATAAAGTGCCGCCAATTTTTCCAATGTTGCTTGGCGGGGGCGTTCTGCTTTTTCAAACTGAGAAACTGCAGCTTGCTTTACTCCCAGTTTTTCAGCCACTTCTGTTTGTGACAAGCCCCGATATATACACCATACAGCATGAAGAGTGATTTCTTCATCAACCATAATATTAATGACTTCATGAGGAATCGTTTCATTGTCATTAGCACCTTTGGTATAAGGGATACTGACATAATCTTCATTACTATCCAGCGCGGCAAGCACGTTCATACTCCGCAATAGGCAGCACTACAGCTTGCTTGTTGCCGTTTTCATCCCTATTCATGTCAAAAGAAATCGTACATGGTACTATTAAATTATTGACAGTAGTACCATGTACGAATATGATATTTCTCATCGATGGGTAAGGATGTTTTATGGAATACTTAGTTTTTATCGAAACCCCTGTATTTAGTCGGGAACGAGCAAACTTACTAACCGATGATGAATTCAGGCTGTTACAGGAACACTTATTAAAGAATCATGAACAAGGCAGTACCATTAGCGCTACTGGAGGATGTAAGAAAATTCGCTGGCAACGTGAGGGGATGGGTAAAAGTGGTGGAGTCAGAATTATCTACTACACCATCAACAAAGCAGGAAGGCTCTATCTTCTTTTAATTTATCCTAAAAACAAAAAGGATAATATCACGGCAAAAGAAAAAGAAGTGCTCAAAGCCATCAGTAGTAAATTACAGTAATTAACGCCGCGCAAGAGCGCGGCACTATTCTTCATACAACGGAGACACTATGGACAAAGAACTTTTTAATGACTTGGTTGAAAGTATGGAGCAGATGGTAGCAATTGAAAAAGGCGAGCTTTCTGTTCCTGCTGAAAATATTCATTACCATCGTTTACCGAATGTCAAAAGCTTACGTGAGTCTTTTGGGTTAAAACAAAGTGAATTTGCCGAAGCAGTTGGTGTTTCAGCTTCGCTTATTCAAAGCTGGGAACAACATCGTCGCATCCCTTCCGGTTCGTCCTTGAAGCTCCTTAAGATGCTTGAACGTCATCCGGCACTTATTACTGAGTTAAATTCACTTTGATACCTTCATTAGTCCATAAACATAAATAACATCAAGGCTGTTACTTCATAGTAAAAATACTATTAAAACAATAAGTTTCACTATTCTTAGCCATCTTAATGATGGCTTTTTTTATGGTCATGAATCCAATAGTTA
>NZ_JBFPEZ010000091.1:0-16711 GCF_040838225.1 Xenorhabdus sp. SGI246 | reverse complement strand
TTAAGCGAGCGGTATTACACCTTAACGGTGGCTTTTCTGTTCCCTAACTCAATGTTTATCATCAAGTTTTTTATTTGGTGCCAAGGCGGGACTGGCAAATTGATATAATACATTAAATTTATTGTATTTATTTTTATACATTGATTTTATGCCCCTATTAATGCCCCTATTAATGCCCCTATTAATGCCCCTGAAATTAGATTGCCACCTTATAATTTTATCTATTTGATTTATCATCCATTTTTTATATTGGTAATATCTTTTTTTAACTTATAGAACTTATGAGTGGGCTAATATCTATATAGGCAATAGTAATACATGTGCCTTTAGAGATTCTACATAGGTGTGTATATCCTTTCATGCTGTTATGATGCATTGCTCCCCAAAACCTTTTTCTTTAATTAATGAATTAACTCTGTTGCGCGGCTGAGTAACCCTGTAGATGAAATGGGTTGTGCGCTGGGAAAAGCTGTACTGATCTTGTGGGTGAAAGTCCCACCGTAGAAGGTTGGCCCAGACCACTACGTAGCGAGTCTTGCGTGTCCGGCGGTAACAATGGAGACGAAGCGTAGACAGCGAAACATTCGAGCCGGAATCTAATGATGAACGTGATAGCTCCGAAATACATCTGATCGTGTGTGCCGATAGTTAGCCCAGCTAGCAGGCAACAGTTACTGAATGGTCATACTGGCGAATATTCATACAGAAACACACACCGGAGCCGCAGGCGCCAGCGAGTTTGTAGAGAACAATTGGAACCCAGGAGATCCTGATATTTCTCAATGGAGTGAGTATTTCGGGTACAAGTGCTAAAACGTAAGACCGGAGAAAAGAGTATCAGGAAGTCGGAGTCGGCCATAGTAGTGTTGAAGCGGGTAATGACCGTGGAACGAAGGGCTGGCAGACAGATCGAACGTGAGAGGACAACAATGACCGTACACAGCAACGACGGATTATCATGGTTAACGAGACTTGAACGTATAGGCGAGAAATCAGCAGGTAACAAGCATCAAGTGTTCAATAATTTAGGACATTTGTTGAACGGTGACATGCTGAAAGGGCAATTCCAGCGGCTGGACGGGAGTAAAGCCGTGGGTATTGATCGCATGACAAAAGCTGCTTATGGTGAACATCTCGATGAAAACATTCAACATCTCATTGTACGGATACGCAGAGGGACGTACCACCCTAAAGCAGCACGGATAACCGAGATCCCAAAAGAAGACGGGAGTAAACGGCCTCTGGCCATTTCGTGCATAGAGGACAAGCTGGTTCAGCTTGCGGTCAGTGACATCCTTAGCCGGATTTATGAACCGCTGTTTCTGTCCTGCTCTTATGGTTTCCGGCCGGGGCTAAATTGTCATGCAGCATTAAGGACACTACAGAAACAAACATTCAGAAACTGGAATGGTGCAGTAGTGGAAATCGACATCCGAAAGTATTTCAACACGATACCACATATCGAGATGATGAATTTACTCCGGAAGAAGATATCAGATCGACGTTTTCTCAGACTGATTGAGGTACTGATAATGGTACCCATCATGATAGACAATGTGGTTTCCAGCAATGTCCGTGGGTGTCCACAAGGTTCAATCCTGTCACCCGTGCTTGCCAATATCTACCTACATCACGTGATTGATGAATGGTTTAACGAAATCAGCCACTCACATATTCGTGGTTGGGCAGAGATGGTAAGGTATGCTGATGACATGGTGTTTACCTTTCAGTATCCCAAAGAAGCAAAGCGTTTCTATGAAGTTTTACCAAAGAGATTGAATAAATATGGTTTGGAGTTGCACGGTGACAAATCGCAGTTAATTTCTGCGGGACATGTTGCAGCAATGAGAGCCGATTTGTCAGGAAAACGGTTACCCACGTTTAATTTTCTGGGCTTTACCTGCTATTGGGGGAAATCGCGAAAAAGCTTCTGGCGGCTGAAGTTTACCAGCCGGAAAGATCGGTTCGCAGCCAATCTGACAACCAGAGAAGCGTTGAGCAATTTATCTACCAAAGCAAGTGGATCATTTATCGATGGTTCAACCGGAAAGGAGGACGTCGCCGGTTAACGTGGGAAAAGCTAAATCTAATCCTGAAAATGCTGAATTATCCATCTCGATGGAAAATACATTCAATGTTCAATTCTTGCTGAATATGTGTGGGGACACTGCTCTGTCGGGAGCCGGATGCGGTAGTTCCACACGTCCGGTTCTGAGGAGGGGGCTGTCTGGGTGACTGGACAGCTCTACTCACCCAAAACCCGTATTGTGGGTTTGTTGGATGATAGGTTATTACGCTGTCTTATGATGCCTATTTTGGTGAAAACGGCTACCCCATACCGAGAATGTAATCAGGATACGCATATAACTTCATAATCTTACACTAGGTGAATGAGCTTTTTTCATAGTTATGCAGCCTAAAATTTACTTATTCAACAACGCGAGTATTAAGCTAAAAGTTTATAGGCAGCAGTAATCAATACGAAAGAAAGTAAAAATTGAATTACTCTGGGGGAACATTTACCCGCAAGGATGCTACCAATTAATACGGCAGGGATAGAGCCAATAAGCAAACTTATTAACATCCAACCATCTACTTTACCAGCAAAGAGGTAACCAATGCCAGCTACTACTGCTAATGGAATAGCATGAACAATATCAGTGGCGACCAAACGATGTGGTACCATTCGTAGAGGGTAAAGAAACAATAGCGTTACACTTCCAAGGGCTCCAGCCCCTACAGATGTAAGTGCTACGCATATCCCTAAAATTCCCCCGGAGATTACTGTTAAAGCGGGTTGAATGGACTTAAAACATGTAGCCTTTTTAAGGCGGTAATTGCGGGCTATTTGCTTAAGTTTAGGAGCTAATAGTAACCCAATAGCCGTAACCAGTACCAAAAAGCCTATTGCCTCTGTTAACCAATCAACGTTAGATATATAAATATTAAAGTTAATAAGTAACACAACTAACAATGCTATAGGTAAACTACCACACCACAGTCGTTTTACGATCAACCAATCTACATTCCCAGCAGCTTGATGTATTCTCGCCCCAACAATCTTAGTGATTGATGCAAACCATAAATCTGTCGCTATTGCAGTAATTGGGGATACACCAAAAAATAGTAATAAAATAGGGGTCATCAATGCACCACCGCCGACCCCTGTTAAACCAATAAATACCCCAGTAAGCGCACCAGCAAATGTATAGGAAAAATCAATCACTTTGGATATATCCTTAATAATAAAGTGATACATTCTAATGTTATAAGTATAATTATTAGAATTAACCATTAAGATAAATAACGGGCGGGTAGAAACATTAGGTCTCTATCATATTATAATATATTAAAGAAGTATATTGACTCTCTTTATCATTAATTAACGTTGCGATAAAAATAGTTAATAAAAATGAAGTTAAACTGATTATCATTTAATTATATTTAATTCATAAAGGTAAAAACAATAAAGCGACATTAGCAGTGCCATAAAATATACAATCTGTCACATAATAAATATAAGGTCAACGATTGTAGCAGTTATGGAGTCTCAATATATATAATCATCTATAAAGATAATACATTAAAATAATTAATGCTTTTTACATCACGAGCCACGTTAAGTCAACTATTTTTTCTTTAAAATTGCCTAATCATAAATTTTTCCACAATAAATGTGATCAATACTAAATATTAACATATTTATCATGTACATAGTTTTTTATTAACAATATTATCACAAAAACACTATTGAGTTACGATAATGAAACAAGGAAAAGTAAAAGCCCTATATCCTAAGCTAAGTGTTGCCAATAAACCCCTTGAACCAATAAGCTTAGAAGACGGCACGGAAGAGGAAAAACAACAAGCTACATATGTAAATATTGTTCCTCACATACTAAGTATAGAAAAACTGCGTGACGAGCAGGGGCAACCACCGACTAGATTGGTACTCGAGTGGGCGCTTAATCAATATCAAAATAAACAAGCTAAAATATTATTTATCCAATTGGTAATATTAGCTGATGGTAAAAATTATCTATATGCTAATGACGATAACGATGAAATGTTTTGTGTTTCCATAGATACTATTAATCTGGACTCTATCCGGATGGCATTAGTAATACTCCAAAAGAATATAGGAAAATCCATTGCAGTATTTCCCCATGGAGAACTTGTACACTATATTCGCAACTTAGAAAAATTGGACAAAATATTATTTTGTACTCAAGCATATCACCCTATTGTAGTTCCTCCTGTAATAGTACGAACATATAATCGGCGCAATGTATTATGTTCTGCACACCTTAAGCGACTGGAAGCTGAAAGCTGCGATATAATCAGAGAGGCTGTTTCTGAAGCAGAAAATCCAGCAATGCTATATTCTTTGGGTAAAGATAGTAGTGTAATGCTGCACTTAGCAAGAAAAGCATTCTATCCTTCATTGCCCCCTTTTCCATTGTTACATGTGGATACTCAATGGAAATTTCAAGAAATGTATAAATTCCGCGAGTTAGTTGAGAGAGAGTGTGGAATGAAATTATTAGTTTATATTAATTCAGAAGCCATAGAAAAGAATATAAACCCTTTTGAGCATGGTTCATCTCTCCATACAGACATAACCAAAACAGAAGGTCTAAAAAAAGCACTCAAGCATTACAATTTTGATGTGGTTTTTGGGGGAGCTCGTAGAGATGAAGAAAAATCCAGATCGAAAGAACGGATTTTCTCTTTTCGCACAGCCACTCATCGCTGGGATCCCAAAAACCAACGTCCAGAACTTTGGAACCTATACAATACGCGTAAAAAACCAGACGAAAGTATTAGGGTTTTTCCATTATCTAATTGGACAGAGTTAGATATATGGCAATATATCTATCAGGAAAATATTCCTGTTATTCCTCTTTACTTTGCGAAAGCACGTCCAGTAGTTAAGCGTGATGAAATGATCATGCTAGTAGATGATGATCGTTGCCATATGCTACCAGGAGAGAAAATTGAAATCCTTAAAGTTAGATTCCGAACACTTGGATGTTATCCACTTACAAGTGCAATTGAATCCAACGCAGAAACGGTCGAGGATATTTTGCTCGAGTTAATTAGAGTACGGCAATCTGAGCGGCAAGGTCGTAAGATTGATACCGATAGCTTAAGTTCTATGGAAAAGAAAAAACAGGAAGGATATTTTTAGTGGAACAGATAAACGGATTGTCCAGCTCAAATAACCAAAATGTATCCATAGATCATATTCCTATTAATAACTGGCTTAAACAACAAGCTAATATGGATTTGCTACGCCTAATCACGTGCGGAAGCGTTGATGATGGTAAAAGTACTCTGATAGGCAGACTATTATGGGAATCACAACAAATTTTTGAAGATCAGATGGCTTCTTTAAAAAATGATTCCAAACGATATGGAACACAAGGGGAGAATATTGACTTTGCATTACTAGTGGACGGGCTATCCGCAGAACGAGAACAAGGGATTACGATTGATGTCGCATATCGTTTTTTTTCTACTACCCGCAGAAAATTCATTATAGCCGATACTCCAGGTCATGAACAATATACTAGGAACATGGTGACAGGCGCTTCAACGGCAGATTTAGCAATAATTTTGGTAGATGCCCGCAAGGGAATACTAACACAAGCGCGTAGACATGCTTATATTATATCATTGATGAACATTCGACATGTCATACTCGCTATTAATAAAATGGATTTAGTAAATTTTGACGCTAATATAAGTCAAAACATTGTTAAAGAATTCAATGAAATGGCACAAACATTGAATTTTAATAATGTGATACCAATTCCAATGTCTGCGCTTACTGGCGATAATATAAAGGATCATTCACCTAATACCCCTTGGTACCTTGGCCCTACTCTAATCGAAGCATTAGAAATAGTTGACGTTACCCGTTTAACAAATCGTCGTTTTGTATTCCCAGTACAATGGGTGAACAGGCCATTTCCTGATTTCAGAGGCTTTAGCGGCACCGTTGCAAGTGGTCATATATCCGTTGGAGACTCAATACAAATTTCAGCATCAGGGCAGGTAGTCCATGTAAAACAAATTGTTACTTTTGATGGAGATTTGCCCACAGCTAAAAGTGGAGATGCAGTAACAATAGTATTGGATAAAGAAGTAGATGCTTCTCGTGGAGATATAATTACTAATATAAACAATACATTAAGAATAACTGACCGATTTGAAGCAACATTGATCTGGCTTCAGGAGGAACTTGGTTTTCCAGGTAACAACTATGAAATAAAAATTTCAAAACAATGGGCTAGAGCTTCAATCTCAAATATAAAATATGGTATTAATATAAATACATTCGCTCAAGAACCGCACAAAAAACTGAGTGTCAATGATATTACTGTATGTGATTTTACGCTTAATCGCTCATTAGTTCTAGATTCTTATGACCAATCCAATACTCTAGGTAGTTTTATATTAGTTGATCGATTTACACAAGCAACTGTTGCCGCAGGATTAATCCACAATAACTTTCAACAAGCACAGAATGTCCATAGTCAAATATTTAACATTAGTCGAGAGAATCGTGAAAAACTAATAGGCCACAAAAGTAAAGTAGTCTGGTTCACTGGTTTGTCTGGTTCAGGTAAATCAACTTTAGCTAATGCATTAGAACAAGAATTACACAAGCTTGGAAAACTTACTTATATCTTAGATGGGGACAATATACGTCAAGGATTGAATAAAGATCTTGACTTCACGATTGTTAATAGAAGTGAGAATATACGTCGAGTAGCAGAGGTTGCCAAATTGATGATTGATGCCGGTATTATTGTCATCACTGCTTTTATTAGTCCATGTAGGACAGAGAGAGAAATAGCAAGACAGGTGATAGGTAACGAAAATTTCATTGAAGTATATGTGAATACACCATTAGATATTTGTGAAAAACGTGACCCAAAAGGTCTTTATAAAAAAGCAAGACTCGGCCAATTGGCTCATATGACGGGTATTGATAGCCCTTATGAGCCTCCGTTAAATTCTGAAGTAACAATTAAAAATATTAATAAAAATGATGTATATGAAATACGCAAAATTCTTAGACATATTGAGAATCTTTAACATTTATATTCATTTTTAATGCAACAGTTCATTATGTATTTAGGATATTTGAATTACGAAGTTGATTCTATAATTTGTGAAATGAAATATAATTAAAGGAATGAATATGATTGTAGATTCTTTTTCAAAAATGTATAAGCTACTTAGCGAATCTGAAGATAATGGATTGAAATCGTTACTTTCAAATAATTTAATGCATGACCTTGGGTTGATTAATACGCAAGAAAACACATTAATAGAAAGCGATAATGATTTTAATAACAGTTTATTATCACTCGAAAATAATTTGCATAAAGTGATTTCTATCCCTAAAGTGGGAAAAAATTCCAATTGCTTATGTATTGATAAATTTGATGTTTTAGATAATTTATCAGTAAGTTATGCTATTAATCGTTCATTTGATGCAAGAGTATCACATCTTTATTCGTCCTGTGACTACTTTATTCTTTTTGAGCTACTTAGAGATCTAGAAAAAAAATCATTTGAGAATATAGTTTCCTATAAATTTATTAATGAGGCTATTAGCGATATAACATACTTTGATGATACTTTTGCTATGCCAGCAATAAGGCTGGCAATATCTAACATTAAATCATCATATCAGAAGGATGCTATAATTATTGCGGATTTGATACTATTATTTTTTGATTCTGTAAAGGAATTTAGAGAAGCTATAATTTTATCTAAAGATGCTTCTTCTGCGGTTATTTTTTTTGAGAACGAAGATTCAATTGAGAATAAGATAAAAAACATTATTGCATATAAAACAATAATGTTTTATAAAGAAAAAAAATCTCTTATTTATATCATTAACGCATTAAATAAGTTAATTAAGCTAAAAAAAAGTATAAAAGAAAATTTATTTAAAACAAATCTCAATGATAAAAACTCTTCAATAACAATGGAGAGAATCGTATCAAGTAAAAGCTCAATAGCTTATGGTTATCACAATAACAAAATGATAAATAAATGTCCTTTGGATGAGTTAATGAAAAAAAATCCTCGTGAATTTATTTTTCAACTAAAAAGCTCACATTGGTTTAAAGGACATATTATTGAGAAGATGTCTTTTTTTTCTAAACTAACATCTTTCAATGGACCCATGTATAAAGTATTTACTGAACGTGAGCTATTTTTAATAAGCGAATGGGCCATGAAGAAAAATACATCTGATAGTTTCGATGAGGGTATCGCAATCAATTCATCCCCTATAGTGAATGTTTTACCACCCGAAAATAAACATAAGGCATCAAAAAATATAAGAAAGTTTTTTCATGAGTTGATGACCAGTGATGATCATTATTATCTTGACCAAAAATGCGAAGGTTTTATAATCGACTGGCTTAGTAAAGCGAAAAGAAAAATAAATACAATTCCGTTTAAACATTATGATGATGCATTATTAGATAAATGGTTTTTAAAAAGAGCAAAATTACAGGTAGAAGACTATTCGCAAGGGCGTATAGTTTCAAACAAGTCAAAAGATGAGATTATAGATGAAGCGATTCATTTAGCACCAATGATTTTACTAGATGGTGCTTGGATCAACCATTACAGCCAACATAATCTTATTAATGATGAAATAGGAAAACTTTTATTCCAAATTTATTCAGATGAAATTGGAAATGGATATATAGAGAAAAATCATCCAATCATATATCGTAACTTGATTTCTGAAATGGGAATTGAATTACCTGATATTGCAACTTTAGAATTTTCTGAATTTGAATATTTTGATGATGAAGACTTTTTGGTACCAGTCTTTTGGTTATCAATTTCTCGATTCCCAAAAAAATTTCTACCAGAAACTCTAGGATTAAATTTAGCTATGGAATTATCTGGTGTTGGTGGTGCCTATAACCAAGCCCGAGATGAATTAAAAAAATATGGTTTTAATACTTTATTTGTTGACTTACATAATTCCATTGATAATGCTTCATCAGGGCATTCTGCAGATGCACTAAATGCTATTAAAATTTACATGAATAAGTATGCAAATAAAAATAATAAAAAGTTAACACAAATACTTTGGGAAAGAATATGGACAGGTTTCCTATCATTATCCCCTCCTAAAAACAGCTCTTTATTTTTTTTCATTTCAAATAATTATGAAATTTAGGATGTAATATGGCTAACAACCAAGACAAATTTAATATCGGATTATCTTGCTATTATCATGATAGCGCAGTAGCTTTGATGAAAGGTAACCATCTTATTTCTGCATTACAAGAAGAACGTTTTACGAGAATAAAACAGGATAAAAACTTTCCTGAATTAGCACTTAAACGCATCCTTGAAGATAATAAAATCAACTTAAGCAATATTGATAAAATATATTATTATGAGAATCCTGAGAAAAAGTTTAATCGCATTGTTGAAACATATTCATGCTTCGGGTTGAAAGGCTTTTCTTCATTTAATGAGGAAGTTCCACTCTGGTTTACTGAAAAAAGACATGTTAAGAATAAATTAGAGAAAGAACTCACGAGACTTTATCCAAATGAGGATATTCCAGATATAGAATATACGGATCATCACCATTCACATGCAGCATCTGCATTTTACCCAAGTCCGTTTAAAACGGCGGCTGTGCTTTGCATTGATGGAGTTGGAGAATGGGCAACAACATCAGCTTGGTTGGGTAATGAACAAACATTAAAAAAAATTTGGGAAATTAAATTTCCTCATTCACTAGGGCTTCTCTATTCAGCTTTTACTTGGTATTGCGGTTTTAAAGTTGACTCTGGCGAATATAAACTAATGGGGCTAGCTCCCTACGGAAAACCAATTTACGTCGATATTATTAAGAATAATATAATTAAGATAAATAAAGACGGTAGTTTTATATTAAATATGAAATATTTTGACTACGCAGTCGGTAACTGCATGATATCTAATCATTTTAGTGACCTATTTGGGCATCCACCAAGAGCCGCTGAATCAGAACTTAATCAACACTACTTAGATATGGCTGCTTCTATACAAGCAATTACCGAAGAAGTCGTAATAAAAATCACTCGTCATCTTAAAAAGATAACTGGAGAAACAAATCTCTGTATGGCGGGTGGAGTTGCACTAAATTGTGTAGCGAATGGAAAAATTGCTAAAGAAAAAATATTTGAAAACATATGGATTCAACCAGCGGCTGGAGATTCTGGAGGTGCGATTGGAGCTTTGTACGCGGGTATGATAAAGAATGAATATATTAACCGGCAACAATATGGTACTGATCAAATATCAGGTGCTTATCTTGGAACATCCTATAATGATTTATATGTTAAGGAATACTTGGAAAGTGTTAATGCCGTATACCACGAGTATTCATGGGAAAAAGTGATAGATTGTACAGTCAGTAAACTCTTAGATGGTAGTGTTATCGGTTGGTATCAAGATCGTATGGAGTTTGGTCCAAGAGCGCTTGGAAACCGTTCAATCATTGGTGATCCGCGCAATACTTCTATGCAGAGTGTAATGAATCTAAAAATCAAAAATCGCGAATCTTTCCGTCCATTTGCTCCAATTGTTATGGAGGAGCATGCTAGCGAATGGTTTGATATCCACCAAAAAAATGAATATATGCTATTTGTTAGTAATGTTATTAATAATAAGCTAATCCCGTACCAAGATGACAACCTTCATGGTATAGATAAATTACGGGTTATACGCTCTCAGATACCTGCTGTGACACATGTAGACAACTCCGCTCGAGTTCAAATATTGTCCAGAAAAAATAATACCAAGTTTCATGACCTTTTGGCTCACTTTCATCTGAAAAGTAGCTGTCCTGTGCTAATTAATACTTCATTCAATGTACGAGGTGAACCTATTGTTGAATCACCTCATGATGCATATAAATGTTTTATGCGAACGAAAATAGATATGCTGGTTATAGGTAATATCGTTTGTTTCAAATCAGAGCAGCCACCTTTACTCAATGATGAAGATTGGCAAAATACTTATACATTGGACTAAATGATGACACTTTTACTAAAATTTTATTATTTCTTTATTTTATTACCACTGGGATTTGCAAAAAATAAATTTAAAGACCCGATGAACTTAAGGTTCGAGGATAAAAATAGTTACTATCATTTTGAGGCAGGAGAACAGAATGAAAAATAAATTAAGCCATGATGAAGCCGTCAATGAAGTCTATCGTTTAACTCCTCAGATTCGCGACTACGATGAATTTATGTATCTTGGCGTAAGATGGTTACCCTATACGATGTTTTTTCATCAAACAAATTTTAAATCAAAAACTATCAATACAGATAGTTTGGGCTTCCGATATACAAAATACAAGGATGGTTATATTTCGATGGATTCGATTCCATCAGACGTGCCAATTAATATTATTATTGGGGGCTCAACCACCCTAGGAACTGGCGCTACCGCAGATGAGTACACTATCGCCTCTGGGTTATCTAAATTAACTGGAGAGCCATGGATAAACTTTGGGGGGAGGGGGTATAACTCAACTCAAGAAGTAATATTATTTTTAATGCACCAACAACGGTTCAACCAAATTAACCACGTTGTTGTATTTAGCGGTATGAACACACTAACGTTGGAAGGGATTCCTGATGAGTTAGCTACTGAACACGGTCGTTATTATTATTCATATGAATACCAATATTATATGAATAAATACAATGATGATCTAAAAAGAAGAGCTAATAGTTACGCTTCAGAACTGGATAATCGTAAACTAAATCCAATGAAAAAGCTTTACAACAAGATCATGAATGTATCTGATGGTTTCAATCCAGCAGATGTCATAATTACGGATGAAAGTACTGATACTTCACAACGTTTGATTAGGACAGCTAAAGTAATTGAACAGACAATGAGTCAATGGAAATCGCTATTAGCTCCATACAATTCTAAATTGTCCTTTTTTTTACAACCGATGTCTTATTGGTCAAAGACTCAACTAACAACTACAGAAGAGGAAATTTTTTGTGCTATAGATCAGTGTCCAAATAATTTTTGGAGGCTTTTTTCGCGCATCCTAGCTAAAGAAAATCATCCAACTTTAGTTAATGAGTTACGCTCAAGATTGGCTCGATTAAACATTAATTTCTTTGATATGAATATTATCATGGGAGAGTCACCTTTAATCAATGAGAGCATCTATGTCGATCGCGTGCACTTCAATGACGAAGGTTATTTAGAGATGGCTCGATTAATCAACAAATATATTGGAGTAAATCATGAGTAAAAAAAGAAAAAATTTTTTTAGTCTTCTTTTTTCTATATTTAGACGCAAAAAAAAGAAACCGAATTCTATTTATCCATTACGTTAACCGGAGTTTTTATGTCGAAAATTATTTTTCTATGGGGACCTGCTCGTTCGTTATCCACTGCAATGTTAAAATCATTCCAGATGCGTGATGATACGACTGGATTGTTTGAGCCATATGCAGATACTTACTATTTCTCCAAAGACAGAATGACAGATATGTATGGAGAACGTCCGGAACTTTGGGAACAAACAGGTGAAGTGGTAGATCGGAATCTTATGTCTATAGACGCACCAGTGCTTTTTTTGAAAGAAATGGCGTATTTTGGTCTTCCTTATGTTGGTGAGGAAATTTTTAAACGATCAAAACACACGATTATCATTCGTGAACCTAAAGCATGCTTACGTTCACGCAAAGCTGTGCGTAAGAATGAGATCGGTGAATGGGAATTCGGTTTTACAGCGATGGATCAACTGTGGGAGAGGATTTTCAACGTTGAGGAACCGCCTGTAGTGATTGAAGGTGATGCACTCAGGAATGCCCCAGAATACTCACTCCGTAAATATTGTCAGGCAGTAGGTTTAGACTTCCAAGAGTCCCAACTGAGTTGGAATGATGGAAATGTTAGAAAATGGACTCCCGAAGAAGCGGAGGCTCATGCGCGATTCCATAAAACTTTGGAATCTTCTACTGGTTTTATTCCTGAAACCAATATGAAATATGATGATAACTTCCAGTTCAACGATGCAGAGTGGTCAATGGTTAACCGGGCCACTGCGATTTATGAAAAAATCAAGCCTTTTGCCATTAACCTGTAAAATAATTATACCATCGGCATTATGCCGATGGTATTAGGGATTAAAAATGAGAAAAAGCGGGCTATTAATAATATTTTGCCTATGTTATTTCGTTGTTAATTTTAATATATCTTTTATTTATCCGATGCTACCTTTCTTGCAGCAACATTTTTCTGCCAATGAACAGCATATTACGTTGTTATTGGCAGCATTTCCTTTTATTGCCTTCTTTTGCAATCTGTTATACGGCCCTTTTATTGATAAATACGGTAAAAAAAAATTCATCCTCATTGGTGCTACTGGTTGTATCTTATCCTGTATAGGGTCAATATTTTCTACCAATATTCAAGAACTCATAATTTTTCGTATTCTTATAGGTTTTTTCGTACCAATGATGGGGGCTACTATATTTCCCCTGATTATGGAGTTCTATGATGGAGAAAAGCGGCTATTTGTAACAGGAATTGTGCAAGGTTCTGCATCTCTTGCTCAACTGGTGGCTTTACCTCTAGGAATACTCTCTGGCGACAATATTACTTGGTACTTTCCATTTATATTATTAGTGGTAATGCTCATCATCAGCGTTACATTGATGCTACTATTACTGGGTGTTGAAAAACCTACTACGACGCAACATATTAACCTTAAAAGCTTTCTGGCTAAGTACATATCACTACTTCGTAACCAGCTCGTATTAAATTATCTAGTACTGTATGCTTTATTTGGTCTGTCGGTATTTGTTGTATTTGGTATGTATTCTTACTGGCTCAGTTATACTGGAACAGGAAATAGCTACCAGATCGCTATTTTATTTATGTTTTCTGGTATTACGGGATTAATTGCCTCTACCGTAATTAGTCATGTGAACAAAATTTTTTCCACTACAAGAAGCTTAATTATTTTACTGCTCGGTATAGCGATGATTTCCGTTATATTAATACCGGTCTTCGCGGGATATATAGTTCTTCAAACACTGCTTTTCTCTATTTTCTCTTGGATTAGATCGTCAATTAACCCACTGATTTTTTTTGATATTTATAAACTAGTTGACGATACCGAACGTAGCACTCTTAATGGGTTAATGAATGCATCCTTCCAACTTGCAACCGCGATTGGCGGAATGATCAGTACTTTTTGTTTATTTTACACTCCATCTTTCTGGCTTAATTCAGTGGTGTTCTGTGGGTTCACTGTTCTTTGTTTGCTACTGACATTAAAAAATACATATAAAATCACGAATAAGGTAACTCTATGAAACATTTGATTTTTATTGATGCCAATAATGCAGCGATACAAGCTATGGACGAAGCACTACAGAGAGGTTATAAAGTAACTTTTTTTCGACAGAATAATGTCTATTTTTATCAAAATAATGATTACACTCAGTCAGTTCTTAGACGTATTCATACGATAGTTGATATGAAAAACGGTACTGATGTTAGTGAAGTTGCGTATCTGTTGAGCAGTATTCTTCGGCAAGAGACCATTGATGGTGTGATTGCGCCCAATGAACCGAGCCTTGAAGCCGTTGCCGAGGCTTGTAAACGCTATGATATCCCTTTCTCCAATCCACAAGGGGTTAAAAATGCAAGAAATAAACATAAAGCGAGAGCAACACTAGAAGAGCATCATGTGCCTACGATACGTTCTTGGATAGCTAACACTCTTGATGAAGCTAAGACTATCTTCGAACAAAATAATCCCCCATTTATTTTTAAGCCAGTCAGCGGTTTTGATAGCTTACTTGCTGTGAAAGTTTCCACGCAGGAGGAAGTTAGTAAAGCAGCAATGAATATCCTTAATACAAGTGAAAAGATTACACTACCTTATACAGAAATATTTTCAAGAGGTATTCTCATCGAAGAATTTTTATCCGGAAAATTAATCTCTGCAGAAGTTGGTATATATAAAGATATGTTTTTCCCATTTATGATTAGTGGTCGTTCACAATCAAGATTTAATGAATGCATTGAGCTTGGGTCTTTAATGCCAGCAGACCTTTCAAATGACGAAAAAAATAAATGTTTTACTTATGCAAGAGGTGTCTGTCAAGCTCTAGGATTGGATCATGGAATTTACCATATTGAGCTTATGTATACAAAGACAGGACCAATACTAGTGGAAGCTAATCCTAGACTTATGGGCGGAGTAATGCCTGAGATTTATCACCAAGCTACTGGTGAATCAATTTATCCTTCATTATTTACAATTGCCACTTGTTCCGATAGCCCTATTAAGCTGCCTTCGGCATATAGAGCAGTAACCGTTAGGAAAATAATGCCACTAGAGAATGGTATCATTGCTGATGACCTTTTTATTGATGATATTAAAAACAATAAAAATCTGGTTAATTTTTACGCTGACAAAATAGAGCCTTCTCGACAAGTATCTGAAAATGAAGTGTTGGGTAGAATTATGGTTGCCCATGATGATCTATACAATGCGAATCTCATCGCAGATGAAATCCTTCTCGAACTGGAATGCAGAATAGGGATTAAACTTCACCAGCCACTTTATCGTTAAACGTAGGAGATTACCTACCTGAATAATCACAGGCTTTATAGTAAAAAGACTGTTATTTCTGTTTCATTTATTTCATAGAATTAAATGAAACAGAAATGTATCCTTCCCACTGAATCATTAACTATTTATGTTGAGAGTTCAGAAACTGAAAGTAGCATATACAATCAGTATGTATTATTGTTTAATGTATTGAGTACCATAGTTGGAGACCATAAAAAACCGTGGGGCACTCTGTTAAATCGGCGATAGAATAAGCAATCAAACGTATTTATTTGGCGTTCTACCATGAAATCCTATGTCGTTAAAGTTGCCCTCCGAGGTATTAGTCCAATGGTCTGGCGCCGATTCAGATTATCAGGTGGGACATCTTTAGCGGCTTTTCATTATATCATTCAGATCGCGCAGGGATGGCAGGATGATCATCTGCATCAATTCCGGATTTATGGCAAAAATTACGGCATTTCCTACTCCGGCGGAATTGGTTTTCCTGATAACCCTTACAAAATTATGCTGGATGACTTTGAATTTGATGCCGGTGATCGTTTTACCTACGAGTACAATTTTTTCGAGCACTGTCTTCATGATATCCGTATTGAAACGGTTCTCGATAATTCTAATTTAACCCGAATTCTGGATAAGAAATTGACGTGAAGCCTGTTCCAGGAGCAAAGTTTTGGTGCATGCCGAAACAGCCCCGGGGAGGAACAGGCTATGGACAACTTAGTTGAAATTTTCTGTAATGTCGATGATTTTTGCCGTTTTTTTATCCCACAGTGGGAGCAATTTTGTCTCAATAACGGATATCGGCTGCGCCGCCGGCAAGGTCATATGTATCCCAGTGAAATTATGACCATTTTGATCCTCTTTCATATGTCACATTACCGTCACTTTAAAGCCTTCTATCTGGAATTCCTCTGGAAATATCACCACCATGATTTTCCCACCTTGCTCAGTTATTCCCGTTTCGTCAGTGTCGCCCCTTCTGTTTTGGTCCCGCTATGCAGTTATCTGACTCAATTAAAAAGGAAAACCCACAGGCAT
>NZ_JBFPEZ010000090.1:0-26724 GCF_040838225.1 Xenorhabdus sp. SGI246 | reverse complement strand
TCGGACGCGGGGTGGAGCAGCTTGGTAGCTCGTCGGGCTCATAACCCGAAGGTCGTCGGTTCAAATCCGGCCCCCGCAACCAATTCAGTATTGTTTTCATCGATACTGTTTTTTATAGATATGATGTAGCATTTGCAAGCAGACGGACGCGGGGTGGAGCAGCCTGGTAGCTCGTCGGGCTCATAACCCGAAGGTCGTCGGTTCAAATCCGGCCCCCGCAACCAATTTTCTGATTAAAGTCTCACTTCTTATCAAATTTTCAAGCTATTTATCACTCTTTTTATATTCATTATCTTTGTATATTCAATACGTAATATTCAACCACAGAATGGTCAATCCCCCTATTTGTAAACAAAAAGCCTCTCCTCCATTAAAGCAATTTATAAAATCATACAAAAATAATACATTTAATTAACAATTTATTATTATAGTTAGGCTATTTAAAAACCGACCTAAAATAAAGGTAGCAACATGCCATTTTCCCGTCCTTTTAGAGAAAATTTTTATAAAGGTGATTTAATATATGGTTTAACTGATAGCAGGAAAAAATATGTTAATGAAAGTAAAAACTTTCTGATTGCCAAATATTGCAATGATGAAGCTCTTTATCCACCAATATTTATTGATAATTATTTAACACCTGCCGAATTAAACCATATGGCAAATTTTATGAAAGATTATCAAGAAAGAAACAAAAAAAATAATTGGATAGATAATAAGGAAAAATCCAGTTTTCAAAATAGAGCAGAAGAATACAGCAGAAGATACTTTTATAAAAAACCCCAAAAACAAGAAGATAAAGACAAATATAATTCTATGAAAATGATTTCTTTAATCATCTTAAAAGTCATCATAAATACCGGACTGTCACTGAAAATATCAATGAATATAATAAGATAGCCATAGGAAGAAAATGTAAAGGTGGATTATCGTGGGCAAGCATGATCAATGGAAATTTACCTCATGCTATGCATATCCACTTTATACTTGATGGTATAAATATGGATACGGTAGTTTATAAATACGATAAAAATATCACTGGAAAAGAATTAAGATGGCTTTTCAGACATAGAGAATATCCTAATGTCGCTAAAAAAATACAATTTTGGCTGAATGATACCCCAACTACTCCACCTTGGGAGGAAGCAGGATCAACTCTATGGAAGAATTATACATACCAAGATGACTACTCTGAAACACTTTCCCAATTATTTAACATACCATAATGTTTTCCCTATTTTATTTGGAGTAGATATTTCACCGCCGTGCTAATTCTGCTCCATTTTTAAAATAGGCTTTAATACCGGCAAAAATAGATTCAGCCACTTGCTGCTGGAATTTCGCAGTACGTAGCTTGCGTTCTTCTTCCAGGTTACTGATGAATGCAGTTTCAACCAGAATAGAAGGAATATCCGGTGCTTTTAATACGGCAAATCCCGCCTGATCGACACTGTTTTTATGCAGTTTATTCACTTTACCCATGCGTTTAAGCACTTCATCCCCAAATTTCAGGCTGTCATTAATCGTCGCAGTTTGAACCAGATCCAGCATAGTGTGATCCAGATATTTATCACCACTTTTACTCACCCCACCAATCAAGTCAGCCTCATTCTGCGTTTGGGCTAGAAAACGGGCAGCATGACTGGTTGCCCCTTTCGTTGACAAAGCAAATACGGAAGATCCTCTAGCAGTTCGATTAGTAAAGGCATCAGCATGGATGGAAATAAACAGATCTGCCTGCATTTTACGTGCTTTTGCTACCCTGACTGTCAGCGGAATAAAAATATCTTCATTACGGGTCATATACACTTTCATCCCCGGCTGACGTTTAATAAGGGCTTGCAGGCGGCGGGCAATCTGTAAAACAACATCTTTCTCACGGGTTTTGTATTTCCCGATAGCGCCTGGATCTTCACCACCATGACCGGGATCAAGCATAATCACAATTGGCCTGTTCTTCCCGGCCTTGCCTGTTTTTTTCCTGTCTGTCGGTGGCATATGCTTTTCCAGATTTCCGCTGTTGTACTCTTCAAGCAGTGCCAGCAAAGGATCATCATTGACTTTCGCTACTTTTGGATAGAAATCTAACACCAAACGATGTTTGAATTTCGCAATAGGTGGCAAAGTAAAAATATGTGGTGCAACCGGCTGCTTAATTTCAAACACCAAACGCACAGTTTTGGGATCAAATTGCCCGGCTCGTACCAGTTTCAGATAAGGATCACGTTGCTGAACTTGCGATCCCATACTACTTAGGACACTATTGAGCTGGATACCCTGCAAATCAATAACAATCCGGTTAGGATTTGAAAGTGAAAACTGGCGGTATTTAAGCAGAATATTAGACTCCAGCGTCACTCTGGTATAGCTTGATGCAGGCCAAATGCGCACAGCAATCACTTGTGACGTTGCTGCATAGCCTATCGGGCTAATACTTAACAACCAAAGAGCTGCTGCTCCTTTCAGCAAACGGCGACGTGAAGAATTATGGTCTGAATGACTCATTATTTATTCCATTTAAAAACAACCAGACAGTAATTTTTATCTAAGCGACAGTTAGGTGGAAGACTCTAATTAATTATAAAGAGACTGTCATCAAAAAAAGCTTTTTCTGCTATCTGAACAGCTATACTCTGTGAATTTCAAGATGCAACGTAGCCAAAAAAGCCGCGACTTGAGAGATAACAAATATAAATATCAATATAAATAATAGTTTTTTTTATCCATATTCCCTCTTGTCATTTCCTTCCTAAAGAATAAAAATATAAAAAATACGAATAAAAATGCAATTTAGGGGGAATATCATGAAAGAACGCCGTACCGAATTAGTTGAAATTTTCCGGCATTCGGTTCCTTATATTAATGCACATCGTAACAAAACTTTTGTCATTATGTTGGGCGGTGAAGCTATCGCCCATGAAAACTTTACTAATATTATTAACGACATCGGCTTATTATACAGTCTCGGCATTCGTTTGGTTGTTGTGTACGGTGCCCGGCCACAAATCGATCAGAACCTCACCCAACATCATTATCAACCGATTTATCATAAATACACTAGGGTAACTGATGTTAAAACACTGGATTTGATCAAACAGTCCGCGGGTGTGTTACAACTTGATATTACAGCTCGACTTTCCATGAGCCTCAGTAATACACCATTGCAAGGTGCCCATATTAATGTGGTCAGCGGTAACTTTATCACTGCTCAACCTTTAGGGATCGATGATGGTATTGATTATTGCCACAGTGGCAAAATTCGCCGGATTAACGATGAAGCCATAAATCAACAGTTAGATAACCACTCTATTGTATTAATCGGGCCTGTTGCTGTCTCCGTCACCGGCGAAAGTTTCAACCTGACGACCGAAGAAATTGCCTCACAACTGGCGATTAAATTAAAAGCCGAAAAGCTGATAGGGTTCTGTTCATCACAAGGCGTCACCGATACGGAAGGGAATACCTTATCAGAAATTTTCCCCAATGAGGGGGAAATACTGTTGAATAAGCTAGAGAGCACCGGAGATTACTCTTCCGGGACAGTACGTTTTTTACGTGGCGCTATTAAAGCTTGCCGCCGTGGCGTTCGGCGCAGTCATTTGATCAGTTATCAGGAGGATGGTTCTCTAATTCAGGAATTATTCTCCCGCGAAGGCATCGGAACCCAAATTGTTATGGATCGCTCTGAACAGATCCGTCGCGCCAATATCAATGATATAGGAGGCATTCTCGAACTGATCCATCCTCTGGAACAGGATGGGATCCTGGTTCGCCGCTCACGGGAACAACTGGAAATGGAGATCGATAAGTTTACCCTGATAGAGCTCGATAATGTCACTATCGCCTGTGCTGCCCTGTACTCTTATCCTGCGGAAAAAATCGGTGAAATGGCCTGTGTTGCCGTACACCCGGATTACCAAAATTCTTCACGTGGCGAGGTGTTATTAGGCGCTATTATTAATCAGGCCAAACAAATCGGACTGGAAAAGTTATTTGTCCTTACGACTCAAAGTATTCACTGGTTTCAGGAGAAAGGTTTTGAACCCGCAGAAATTACTATGTTACCAGTGGAAAAACAGGCGCTGTATAATTACCAACGCCGTTCCAAGATCTTGATGTTGGATCTGCATAACCTCCCCCATATGTAGGTGAAGGTTTATAATCTTGAGGATTTATGCCTTAAACCATTCTACTAACCCACTCCGCCTTTGAGTGGGTGTCGCAACAGCCTTAGACAAAACACCCTTATGTGCGTATAACGTCAATTTCTCACGAGCGCGGGTCAAAGCCGTATAAACCAGCTCCCGGCTCACAACAGGAGAAAACTGGGTTGGTAACACTAATGTTGTATGCTCAAACTCAGAGCCTTGTGATTTGTGCACTGTCATTACATACGCCGTTTCATGCAGGGGCAAACGACTTGGCTGAAAAGGTTTTATCTGCCCGTCAGATAACTGGAAATAGGCTTTCAACTCATTATTCTGATCCTTAAGCATAATACCAATATCACCATTAAACAGTCCCAATGTGCTGTCATTGCGCAAGATCATGATCGGGCGTCCGGCATAGCCCCGATTCTCCATAAACTGATTTCTCGTATATTTAGGTAAAGCAATCATTCCCTTACGATGCAACAATTGTTCCACTCTCTGGTTCAATCCACTGACACCAAACGGCCCTTCTCTTAAAGCACATAACAACCTGAAACGGTTAAATTCGGCCAGGATAGCCTTTTCAGGTGCCTTTTCGTTCACCAGCGCCAAATAGTGGTAATAACTTTCTGTGGTTTCAATCAACAAACGCTGATAGTCTTCATCTTCTGCAAGGGGATTAAAGTCCACATCAGGCAAAGATTGCCTTAATACAGTTGTAACACGCTTACTGTCCCCCTGATTGACTGCTGAAGCCAGTTGCCCAATACCAGAGGCAGCATTAAAACGATAGCTTTTACGCAGCAAACATAAACAATCCCGCACTGCTAAAGTGATATCTTCTGGCTCAGACATTGAATATGACACTAACTGACAACCCGTTAACTTCGTCAATTGATTTGCACGATCGATACTGTACCCTTGTTCAGCAAAACGACAGATATCTCCCAATACCGCTCCCGCTTCTACAGAAGCCAATTGATCTTTATCTCCCAGAAAAATCACTTTTGCTTTTGCTGGCAGGGCATCAATCAAACGCGCCATCATGGGTAAATCCACCATGGAGGCTTCATCAACAATCAAGATATCAAGGATAAGCGGATTATCACGATGATAACGGAGTTTTTGGCTTTCAGGCTGTGCTCCTAGCAAGCGATGGATGGTTTGCGCCTGCTCAGGGATATTCCGCCGCTGCTCATCTGTTAAAGCCAGTTTGTTGACAGCCTCACCAAGTGATTCAGTCAATCTGGCAGCCGCCTTCCCTGTAGGAGCCGCCAGTTGAATACTTAATGGATTTCCTTCATTCAATTTAATCAATGCGGCCAGCAATTTCGCTACCGTCGTTGTTTTTCCGGTTCCCGGCCCGCCAGAGATAACAGAAATACGACTGGTGACAGCCACTGCTGCTGCCACTTTCTGCCAATCGATTTCACCACTTTCAACAGCGACACCAAAAAGCTCATCTAAAATGTTCCGTAGCTGTATTTCATCAATATCATCAGCCAATGCCACATCAGCAAAAAACGCGGCTATCCGACGTTCACTTTGCCACATCCGCTGCAAGTAAAGACGATAACCAGAAAGTATTATCGGTGTGGGAGATTGCCCATCGCCTATTGCCGGGCATGCCTGCAAGACAGCAATCATTTGTTGTTGACTGGGTTCTCCTACGAAAGTCCACAGTGATGCCACTAACTCAGGATGTCGCCCTTCAAATAAATATTCAGGTGAGATCCGGTTCAAAGGCAGGCAAACATGACCCGCCCCCGCTTCTGCACTCAAATAGGCAGTAATCAGTAATAACAATGGATTTTCATCTTCAATCATTGCATAGGCAAACTGAACATCTAACGGACGCAACAATTTTTGAGCAACAGCTTGCTGCAATAATGGCATTACGTTCATGGCTGCACTCATGCACTTTGTTCCTCATCAGTTGCATAGTTGTCGTTTATACAGTCAACAGTACAATCGACGGTACTAAAGAGCACATCCAGTGCATCAACAAATTCAACTGGTGGCAGATAGCGATAAATACCATGTCCCGGATTATTGTTATCAATGCCACGCAGAAACAAATATATCACCCCGCCAAAATGCTGCCGATAATCATAGTCCGCCAACCGATGGCGTAAATAACGATGCAGTGCCAGCGTATAGAGTTGGTACTGCAAATCATACCGATGCTCTATCATGGCTGAGGCCATAGCTTCCTGAGTGTATGATTCGCTGCTCTCTCCCAACCAGTTCGATTTGTAGTCCACCACGTAAAACTTATCCTGCCAGCAAAATACTAAATCAATAAACCCCTTCAACATGCCTTTGACCTGATGGAAGGACAAAGGAGCGCACTGTGCTGATAAGGGATCATAACGATGAGTTAAGGCATTCAATGCGTTGGAACGCAGTAAATTATCAACTGGCAGATAAAACTGCATTTCGTTTTGTTGATGATAATGTGGAACATCAGCAAGCCGCATCCCCTGTTCATTTAACTCTGCGGTCTGGATATCTGTCATCCATTGCTGCAATACTGATGCCCAACGCTCATCAAAACCTGCGGTTGTCAGTTTTTCCGCCAGCCAAATCTGATCTGGCGGGGAACTGAAATCCAGAGTTTCCAGAACCGAATGCAAGAATGTCCCGGCTGATGCCCCGCGCGGAAAAGTATGTGGTGTCATCAATAATGATGGTTCAACTTGTTTTTCACCACGAACGTCAATATCAAGTTTCGGTGCAATGGATTGGACAATCACTTCCACTGATTCGCCAAACGCACTGACATGAGTTTGAGAGCTGATATAATTATGAGAAACTGAATTCTGTAAGCCAGAATAACTGGTTACCCGCCAGTCATCCCGAATGGAACGCCGGAATTTTCTGGCAGCCAGCAATAGCACATCTTCACTTTTAGGCTCCCATCTTTCATCTCCGATATCCTTTATCGGTATCACCTGAATATTGTCATCTTTGAGTTCATTTAAGCTACATTCCAGTAACTCTGCATCACCTTTCTGCCCTTTTTGCACCAAATAACCAAGGGCAGAAAGATGTAAATCCGTATCCCCGGTTTTTTTCTTATTACCCTGAATCAATGGCGCAACACCGACACTACAGTGATACACCGCTCGCGTTAAGGCCACATAGAGCAAACGCAAATCTTCCGCCAACCGCTCTTCATCGGCTAACGCCAGCTTTTCACTATCCTCAAAGATACTGAAATGGGTTTCAAAATTCTGACGATCGTGATAGATAGCCCGTTCCTGTTTTTTGAAGCTGCAAATAAAAGGCAGCCAGACCAAAGGATATTCCAGCCCCTTTGATTTGTGGATAGTGCAAATCTGGACCAGATGTTTATCACTTTCCAGACGCATTTGCTGATTTTCTAACTGTGGATCAGGACGGGAAATCTGCTGTGCCAGCCAGCGAACCACTGAATGTTCACTATCCAATTGCAACGATTCTTCCTGCAACAGTTCACTAATATGCATAATATCAGTCAGACGACGCTCACCGTCATATCCTGCCAACAGATTCTCTGCAATTCGGTATTTCCCCATGACCGCCCGTAACATCGGCAAAACACCACGTAAGCGCCACAACCGGGCATAACTGTCAAACTCATCCACCAACTTATTCCATGCTGTTTCATCATGGTTCAGTTGATCAATCTGCCGGGCACTTAAGCCAAATAAACTACTGGCTAATGCACTTCTGAGTACACGTTCCTTTTCTGGTGATAACACCGCTTGCAGAAGCCAAAGCAAGTCTTTAGCTTCTGGCGTATCAAATACATTCTCACGATTGGAAAGGAAGACAGATGGGATCTGTAATTTATTCAACTCATCACGAATCAATGCGGCTTCACTGCGACTACGCACCAGTACCGTAATATCCGCCGCTGTAACAGGTCTGCTTTTTTCACCTCGTTGCAACAGCGCATTCCCTTCCTGCCCTGCCAGTAACCAATCTCTGATTTGAGCAGCACACAATCGTGCCATGCCCTGTTCGTAATCCCTTTTTGAAACGCCCTCTCCAGACTGGAACCAGAACTGCAAGGCTGTTTGTTCCTGCTCATGGAACAAGAATTTCAGGTCGTGATTTTTCTCTGCTGAGTTGACCTGAATAAACGGAATTTGGTCAAACAGAAACGGACGCTCTGTATGGGAAAACAACTTATTGACCGCTTGCACCATCGAAGCAGAAGAACGCCAGTTAGTTTCCAACGTGTAATGTGCACTCACTTGGGCACGCGCCTGAATGTAGGTGAAAATATCCGCCCCGCGAAATGCATAAATTGCTTGTTTGGGGTCACCAATGAACAACAAACCATTTTCCGCTTGATGACGATATATGGCCTGAAAAATTCGGTATTGCTGCGGGTCAGTGTCCTGAAACTCATCGATCATCGCAACGGGGTAACGTTGCCGGATGGTTTCCGCCAGTTTTTCTCCACCTTCACGCTTCAAAGCGATATCCAATCGCGTCAGCAAGTCATCAAAGCCCATATGCCCACGCATCAGCTTTTCCTGATTGATGGACTGGCGTACTTCAACAATCGCTTTGGAGATGATGATGTCGCGTATGGTCAGTGGTTGTTGATATAAATCATCAATGGCCGTAAACACGGGATGCCGGGGAACGTCACCCTTTTTGGTTTTTTCTTCCAATCTTGACTGACAAAATTTATCCAATTCTTTAGGCAGTTGATAATCTCTGGTTTGTTCTTTAGCCCACTCAGAAACGCTATTCAGCCAATTCGGTAAATACTTCTTACTGTAACTGCGCTTATCTACCCCAGAGTTATCAATCAACGCTTGTAAATCCTGTATAGCCTCGTTCCACTGCTGTTTGACCCCGTCGATCAAAGCAATGATCTTTTCATGGCGGCTAACTAAGGTTTCATTACCGTCCGGCGCGTTGATGATATATGGAATATCCCCTCGCAGATGATCAGATATATCTTCCAACAGAGCATCTGGCCCGCTCCATTCCTGACTGATCACCGTCGCCATTGATAGCGACAACGGATAACAGTGGCGCCGCCAGAAATCAGCACAACTTTGCTTTCGAAGTGGATATTCATCCTGAATCAACGTTTGCTCAAACAGAATGCCGGATTCAAACGCATTGTGCACCAACATGCGCTGGCAGAAGCCATGAATGGTGTAAATTGCCGCTTCGTCCATTTGACGTTCAGCAGCCAGTAACCAATCCGCCGCACTTTGCCTATCAGGGATCTCTGCCAGCAATTGCTGATAAATCGGATCATTCACCGCGTTATTCTGCCGAATGCATGCCAGTCGCAACTGGTGGATATTTTCACGAATACGCCCACGCAATTCATCCGTTGCTGCCTCGGTAAATGTTACAACCAAGATCTCTTCAACATTAAGCGGACGGGAAAAGGCGGCATTGCCGCCCAATCCGAGTAACAAACGCAGATAGAGTAAACCTATCGTGTAGGTTTTTCCCGTACCTGCTGAAGCCTCAATCAGCCGCTGACCATGCAGCGGCAATGTTAACGGGTTAAGTTTATGAGACGTTATGTTACGGGGTATTTCTGTGCTCACTGAGCATTCACCTTAATCGGTAATTGTTTCTGAAAAGCGGATACATTCGGGTAAGTCTTCCAGCCTTTCAACTCTGCATATTGATGAAGCGAGCCTTTCTTCCCTGTAATTTGTGAAATCAGTGCTAAACCCTGACGTTTCATGACTGCTTTATCATAAAATTCTATTAATTGTGCTTTCGTCACTTTTTCAAGAGAGGCAATCATTTTCTCTCTTGAATCAAATTTGAAGTTATTAAGACCAAAATCACTGCCGTAACGGGATGCTTCCGCAGAAAACGTTTGTGGTGGTTGGCGCATCTCTGTCAGCAATACTGTTTTATACTGCTCAAAATTTGCATCAGACATTGCCTGCAATTTTTTCTTAGTTTGCTGATAGAAACTCTGGTAACGCTGGTGCAGGTAATCAGGCTGTTCGCTGTTACTCTGCAACAGGAAGCCAAGCCCCCATTGTTCTCCTACCCTTGTATTGAAGGCGAAAACCGCATAGCCCAATTGCTCTGTTGTTCTTAATTGATCATAGAACCAAGGCGATAAAATACTACTCAGAAGATTAGAATAGGCATATCCATTAATGCGATCATATCCCGTCGGGATGTAAACTTCCGCCAGTGCATTATCAGTGCTACTGGAAGTGCCTTCAAAGTTAACAGCATAATTACGCTTCAATTCGACATTTTCGCCACTCCACCACACAGTACCTTGGTTGGCGAGCTGCTTATGTGCAGATATAACAATATCAATACTCTGTTTTTCGGTTAAATTACCGAAGACGACCGCCTGCAAAGCAGAATTCTGGATCATCTTATGACGGTATTTAACAATATCATCAACATTGATGCTATCCATCGCTTTTAAGCGTTCAGCCTGCTCAATATAAGGAACATTGGATAAACGAGAAACCGGCTGCATTGCCATTTCATAGGCTTTGCCTTCATTGGCGATTTCCAACTGGTTACGATACCAGGACTTCGCTTGTTTCAGTTCAGCCGGAGTTGGTGTAAATGCCATATACTGGCTGATAGCAGAAGTTAACAATTCAGGTAAATGTTGGGTATAACCATATGCTCCGATTTGCAACCCATCACTATATTCGGTTGTAATCGCCAGACCTCCGACGGATGCCTGATAACCAAGCTGATCCAGTGCAAGAGAAGACAAATAAGACAGCAGAGCGTAAGTCACCTGTTCTTTGGCGTTTTTCACTCCATCAGCATTGCGCAGATCCAATGCGATGCTTGCTTTCGGTTCATCGGCAAAATATTGGCTTGGCATATACAGCAGGCGAACACTCGGCTGTTCCAGAATCATTTTAGGATGTTTCTGGCTGCCAGTTGTCTTAATCAGGGACAAATTATCAGGAATATAAGGGTTCAGTTCTGGTAAAGAGAATGAAATGCCTTTCTCCAGTTTTTGCCACTCATTACGCTGTTGTTGAGTGATTTTATTAACCTGATAAGGTGCCTGAACAAAATAAGCCTCTTTGTTATGTGGCTCTTTCGGGCTGATAAACCAAATGCGGGCATTTTCAGGTGTCAATTGAGCCAAACGGCTGGCAATAGCCTGAGGGTTGTATTCATCCGCAAGATAGCAAGCATCCACCACATGAGAAACAGGTACCTTTAACATGGCATCAACTAACGACTGAATATAGTTCATATCCCGTACGATTGAGGCATACTGGAATGATAAATTGAATACTTTAGCCATTTCCTCAAAATAGCTTTTTTGAATGCCTTTTTGCTTCAGCAAGTTAATGTAAGAAAAGATAGCCGCAATAACCTGATCACGCCGCTCAAGCCCTTTGTCTGTCAATGTGACATAAATACTGAATGAACCGGAATTACCATCTATTTTCGGGCTAGCACTGGCACTGATCCCTTCGGCCAGCCCCTGTTTCAGTAACCAGTCAGACAAGGTATTCTCACTGCGATTACCAATCAGATAGCCAATATAGGCATCGGTTTTACTGCGAAAATCAGCGCTGTTATCGGCAATGCTGAATTCCAGTTGCAACGATTTATAAGGTTTAAATGGCACATAATGGATAATGATATCTCTTTCTTTATCTGTTATCGCCGGAACCGTAATAGCAGAGACGGAAGCATGTCGATTCGGAATACGGCCAAAAGTATCCACCGCAATCTGAGCTAATTTTTCTATCGACTGATTGCCATACAGGACACCTTTCATCAAATTGCCAGAGTAATAACGCTGATAAAAATCAACCAGTGCAGTCTGTAACTTACTGTCTGGTTTATCTTTCAGGGTTTCCAGATTTCCCCCCGCAAAACGGGAATTCGGATGAGCCGGATTCAAGGTTTCCGAACGGATTTGCCAGATGCGGTGCTCTTCTCCGGCACGAGCAATGGTCATTTCGTTATCAACGGCATGGCGCTCCCAATCAGTACTCTCAGGATCTAACAAAGGCTCTGCAAGTGCATCGGCCAGACGATCTGTCGCCTCTGCCAAAGAAGCATTCTCAACTTCCAAATAAAAGGCTGTGCGATTGGGTGAAGTGCTGGCATTGCCGCTTCCTCCATGTTTCTGTAAAAAACCCTCAAAGCTGCCAGGCTGAGGATAGCGTTTAGACCCCATAAATACCATGTGTTCCAAATAATGTGCCAGCCCAAGCTGGTTATCTGGATTTTGCATATGACCAACGGGGATTGCCACAGCCGCCAATGATTTAACTGCTTTTTCATCTGAAACCAGCAGAACTGTCATGTCATTTTTCAGTTGGATAGCTTTATATTCACGGAAATCACGCTCACTTTTATGAATGGTTTCCGGTAACGGTTGCCAAGGCGATTCGGCATATGTTGTTTCTCCCCAGAAAAGTAGAAAAAGCATCATCGTGATGCGAATAACATATTTAGGCATAACCTAATATTCTCCCTATTTCTTCTTTAAGCTATTTCTTCTTTAAATAGTACGCCATAGGCAACAAGTAGTTCTGCACTTCGCGTTTCATGCGTACCCAAAATGATTGATCCACCTGCCTGAAAGCTCTTTGAGTATAAGCATCATTAAATTCACCCTTTTTTCCTTGTGTTCCTAGCCACTGCTGCATTAATTTGCTTTCCGCTTTTTGCTGAGCTTCCTCACTAAAATTGATCTGCTGGCTTTCCTTGTCGTAACAAGCCTCCAGCCATGCCCAACCGCTTCGGCAGAACAGAGGAAGAGGCTCGGACATCCCTTGAAAATAGCCTGCAACCAACTGATTCAGATAGTTCTTGGCTTCATCGGTTGTCAATGGTGAAAAATGCCATACACTGCTTTCCCTTCCATACATACGACTTTCACCTTCTCCTCCTGAGAAGCAGTAGGCAAGATGTTCAATCCATAGTTGGATACCATCATTGGCAGTTAAGTTCGCTGGGCGCCAACATAAAATTCCATCAGATTGAACTTGGTTAATTTTTCCGGTCAGAGTAACAGCATCTAATTCATGGCGTAATGCTATGAAAGAAGAGTCCATTCTCTCCTCTCGTACCTTATCTGCCAATGGCTGCATCGCCTCAAGCTGATTCCGCCAATATACTTCACCAAATGCACCGTGTGGCAACCCACCTGATGCACGGAGGTGATAAAACAATGAGTCAGGTTGCCCCTGCTCAAGCAAAATGTTCAATAACAATTGATTGAATTGATAACGCTGCAAATGATCCAATACAAAGGGCTCTTCCTCAGGTAATTCCGTTTCTTCAATAACAAAATGGACTTTCAATTTTTGCTGAAAAAAAGCCCTGACTGGATGGCGATAAAAACGAACCAGATCATCCAACGCCACTTCTGTTATCTCACGAGTATCGCAGTCTAACGGCTGACCAAAATGAACGGGGGAAATGCCTTGCAAACTGGCTGCCGGTAGCCATTCAACCGCATAACTTTGTAGCTCATGATCGGGTTGAAAGTTTTCCGTGGCAAAAGGGACACGCGTATGTTGCCGCAACAGATGATTTCTGACTTTTTTTGCACTGTCATCCACATTGAGCATCTCATCTCCTGGCAAGCAGCAACTCTGACAAACGTAATCCAGCAGTTCGTTAACCAATACGGAAGGGTTACATTCTGTATCATCGCGAATTGATTTACCAATGTAACTGATATACAAACACTCTTCCGCTGATATCAGTGCTTCCAGAAACAGATAACGATCATCGTCACGCCGTTTCCTGTCCCCTCTCTGGCTTTTTTCTGCCATCAGATCAAAGCCAAGCGATGGGATTGTTCGTGGATAAACACCATCATTCATTCCCAATAAACAAACAACTTTAAAGGGAATAGAGCGCATTGGCATCAGAGTACAGAAATTCAGGGAACCCGCTAGAAAACGTTGGCTGATCTTCTCATCATCAAAACGCAGAGCTAACTCATCACGCAGTAAGATCAGGGGTATTTTTTTGTCATAATGTGCATGCAGTCCATTCTCAATCACCTTCTGCCATTGCTGGATGATCAATGCCAATACCAGCTCCGTTTCATTATCCGCAATAAAAAAGGTTTCCAGCAATTGTGGACAAATACTAAGCCAGTCCGTCAATGATTGCTCTTCACTCAGGAGCCTGCGCCAGCGATTTAATTCCATTAAAAACTCAGCCAGTTGCCCGGCCAGCTCTGCGGCAAGGCCACTGGATTCATCATAAGGTAAAACTTCATTCCACGGGCCTGCATGGCTATCCATTGCATAACCTAGCAACATGCGTGTCAGACCAAAATGCCAGGTATTCTGCCCGGTGGCAGGCAATGACAGCGCTTCAATATTGTCATCATCCAGCCCCCAACGGATACCGGATTCCTTTACCCAACGCCGCAATAAACGTAACCCATCTTCCTGAATTGCGAATTTACCAGCCAGAGAAGGCACTTCCAGTAATGCTAATACCTGCTCGGCTGTAAAACGGCTCTGAGGTAAATCCAATAAAGTAATAAAAGCCTGCAATACCGGGTGTGCCTGACGGGCTTTACGATCAGAAATGGCAAAAGGAATATAACGTTCATCCGGTGCGTTACCGAATACGGCCTGAATATAGGGCGTATAATTGTCGATATCGGCCATCATGACGATAATATCTCTCGGTGTCAGAGAAGGATTATCATCTAACAGACGCAGTATTTGATCCTGCAAAACCTCGACTTCTCTCTGTGGACTGTGGCACGAATGAAAAGACAGAGAACGATCTTCCCAGACAATCTGGCGTTTCTTCAAACTGTTTTTGAATGTGCTTTCTGTAGAGCCAATTTGAGCATGATCTTCAAGATGCAAAATATCCCGCTGGAGTTGATGCAGAATACAATCTGGCTCCAGTTCGACAAAAGCATGGATGTCAGCATCCGGCTCCAACTGGGACAACAGGTAAAGATTATCTCTGCCTAATTTTCCCCATGAAGCCAGTAAAGGGTTACTCAGATTCTGTTCCCCTTCTTCATTAAAAAGGGATTGCGCACTATCTGGATCTCTGAACCGTTCTAATGATTGCTGGCTGCGGTAATGTCTGGGTTTACGGCTGTTCAACTTAGCAAGAAATGCGTAATTCTGAATATCACCCCAATAATATTGGCACGGGTTAGTGAACATCAGGTGGATATCAATTTGCTTACCCAGTGCTTTGAATACTTGCAGATAAGTGGGAGGTAAAGAAGATATGCCACAAATAAAGATCCGTGAAGGCAGTTTTTCCTGTGGAAAAGTTCCCTCTTCCAATGCTGAAATAAAGCGATGATATAAGTTGGCACGATGCCACAGAGGTTGCTGTAGTTGACACGTGTACGCTATCAACTCGAACCATAGCCGTTTCTGCCATTCCTGATTCTCACTTAGTCCATCAACGAGTTGCCCATTTTCCCAGCTCTCCAGCCATTGAGGACGATAAACCAGGTATTGGTCAAACAGGTCAGCAACCCTGCCAGCCAACTGGTGGATCTTACGTTTATCATGATCCTGATCGAGATAATGTCTGAGTGCCACAAACTCAGGCTCTGTTAACAGGTTAGGTAGAAGTGTCATCAGCTTCCATTTCATGGCATCTTTGCTGAATGCTCCTTCTCTGGGAACATCAGGCAATACCTGTGTAAACATCTGCCAGATAAACGTTGCTGGCAAAGGAAATTCCATGTTTGCAGCAATCCCTAATTTCTCTGCCAGTTGAATTTGCAGCCACTGTGACATACCTGGGCTTTGAACCAGGATCACTTCTTTGTCAAATGGGTTAGCGAGGGGGTTCTCCCTGATAAATATCGCCATCAACTCTTTCAGAATATCGAGTTGATTTGAATGATAAACTTTAAACATCAATGCTCCCGCTTGCACAAAACCAGCGTTCTAATTTACCTGAAGGATTATAGCTTTTTGTCACAGTTACCGTTATCTGATAACACCCCAATGGATGAAATTCCTGTCGAAACTCCGTTTCCCACCCTTGTTGTGATCCCCTTTCACCTTCAATCATCTTTCCTTTTAATGACTCATATTGTTCCAACTGCTCATGTGCCAGTTTTACTGCCTTAAGTTGTAACCAATACTGCTGGAAATTTGATAACAGTGCCTGATGGTAACGCATTAAACCTAACAGCGAGACAGCAAACACGACAGATGCCACCATGACTTCCGGCAAACTTATGCCATTCTGCTGCTTATGCCTGCGAAATATTTTCATAAACAAAATTCAACTGGTATGACAGGACAAAAATCTAACCAACCACTTTTAACAGGAGTAAGTGTATCCTGATTTGAACCTTTCATCTGTTTCATCCATTGATAAAGTTCAAGATGTTCTCCGGCAGAAAACGATGCTATTCCCTTTAACAGGAAAAGATCATCCTGATAACGCCTGAGGCAACTTTGCAAATAAGATCCTGATTTCTGTAAACAGATCCAGCTCCCCAACTCCCGTGAATGAAGCGGCCATGACTGTACTGAACCCCATGCCAATGATGACTCTGCCTGTTGAAAAGCATTCAGATATTTCTGTTCATCAAACATCATCAACATGGCATTTTCTTGCTGGTAATGCAGTGCTTTCAGCGTCATTAAACTTAATGTCAGCATCATAAGAATCGATACCAACAGAGCATTACCTTTTTGGTTTTTATGCTGTTGCCTTAAGTCATTCACCAGATGATTTCCTTATGTTGCGCAACCGAATTGTGGTTTGGTAGTGATAAACAACAGAAGGAGATTTCACCCAACTGGCTTTGATGGACAATGTTATAAATATCAGCCTATTTTTTGACTGTGATTTTTCAAGGTGAAAAGTGTCAATAGTGACTTCTTTGGGATCAAAAAGCCGTTCCCAGTTATTTTCCTGACAATTTCCTGCTCCTCTTTTCCATTCAAGAGCACGATTATTTAATCGGTAACCAAAAAATTCAGAGGCTGTGTGCTCAGGTTCTTCCCATCGATTATTTAAATTAAGGTCAAAAGCGACAATAAAACAGGAATGGGTAGCTTCGGTATTTTTATTTTGAATCACCAACGCTTCTCCTTTACATTGTTTACTGTCCTGACAATAGCCTGCCCGCCTGAGATCTTTTTCCATCATATGAGCTACCCGATTCACCAGGTAGTGGAGACGATATTGACGGTAGAGATCGAGTATCTGGCCGGATAAAACAGGGTAACTCTTTGCCATCGCAATAAAAATTACGCTGCCAATCAACATAGCAACCAGAACCTCCAGCAGGGAAAAACCTGACTGATTTTCTCTGAAACAGTTTCGCCTGAAACAGCTTATAGTCCATATCATGAGTTTTTGATTCCCCCACAATCAGGAAGCTGATTTATATGATTACTGCATGTCCTGATCCGCCCTCGCCCCGAAATGACGATACTTATTTCTCCGGCAGAATTTGCCAGTACAAAGCTGGCTGGCATCGTAGTATTTCTGACACCATAAAAATCAATTCGCTTACTGGTTGTTGATACCAGAAACACATCATCATATGGTGAACTGACCCGTTCTCCTTCATCGCAATTTGTGCTCACGGTAATTGAGGAAACAAGACACCAGGATTGCCCTGTCACCAGCCACAATGTTCGTTCCTGATTCATATAATTCGCCAGAGCCTGTTGCCTTTCCATAAAAGACAACACATTCTGCACGGCTGATTGCAAATGCAAGCCACTCTGGTAATTTACCCAACTATGCAATCCGTAGAGCAAACTTATTGAAATTAATATCATTGCTATCATTAACTCTAACAATGTAAATCCGCTTTGCCTGTTAGTGTATTTATCGCTCATCAGCATCCAGCCTATTTCTCTGTTTACTGGTTTAAATTCTCGCTGGCGAAAATATCTTCAATTTGGGAGAAAATAAAAAGAGTAATTTTTTATTTATGCGAGGAGATTTGAAGAGAAATCTCAGTATATTGCTCTGTTACATTCTATTTGCGAGCCACTCCAACAACATGATCAATAAGATTAAAATTCGCACAAATTAACAACTTCGATTTGGTGATCAGGAAATAGGAAATAGGAAATAGGAAATAGGAAATAGGAAATAGGAAATAGGAAATAGGAAATAGGAAATAGGAAATAGGAAATAGGAAATAGGAAATAGGAAATAGAAGAGTTTCAGGCAGAAATATAATGGTATGAATTAAAATTCTAAATTATTTTTTCGGATAAATATTTTTTCCATCCCCTCTTTAGGGATGGAAAAAATAATGCAGAATTAAATCGCCACCGGAGCTTTAATACCCGGATGCGGATCATAATCGACAATTTCAAAGTCTTCGAATCGATAATCGAACAAAGACGCAGGCTTACGCTTAATAACCAACTTTGGCAACGCTCTGGGTTCACGGCTCAATTGCAGTTTCGTCTGCTCCATATGATTACTGTAAAGGTGGGTATCACCGCCAGTCCAGACGAAATCCCCCACTTCCAGATCACACTGCTGAGCCATCATGTGAACTAACAAAGCATAGCTGGCAATGTTAAATGGTAACCCTAAAAATACATCACAGGAACGCTGGTAAAGCTGGCAGGACAGTTTGCCATCTGCCACGTAAAACTGGAAAAATGCGTGACAGGGTGCCAAAGCCATTTTGTCCAATTCGCCAACATTCCATGCAGAAACAATGATCCGGCGGGAGTCAGGATCACTCTTTAATTGTTCAATAACATGGGTTAGCTGATCAATCTGACGACCATCCGCTGTTCCCCAGGCGCGCCATTGTTTACCATAAACTGGCCCTAAGTCACCATTTTCGTCAGCCCATTCGTCCCAGATAGTAACGCTATTATCATGCAGGTATTTAATATTGGTATCACCATTCAGGAACCACAACAGTTCATGAATAATAGAGCGGAGATGGCAGCGTTTGGTTGTTACCAACGGAAAACCTTCTTGCAAATTGAAACGCATCTGATGACCAAAGATTGAAAGTGTCCCTGTGCCTGTACGGTCATCTTTTGCTGTGCCCTCTTCCAGCACTTTTTTCATTAAATCCAGATACTGTTTCATTTTGCCTCTTGTACCTTATCATTTCGCGTATTATTACGAGTATTGTTGTTGCGGGAACACTTATATGCCCATACCATCATCAGAATCCCCGCTAAAATCATTGGCATGGAAAGGATTTGCCCCATACTGATCCCTTCAAATAATCCAAGTTGGGCATCAGGCTGACGGAAAAACTCAACGATGATACGGAATACACCGTAACCAATCAGGAATAGCCCTGAGACACTTCCCATCGGGCGTGGCTTACGAATAAATAAATTCAGGATGATAAACAGCACAATGCCTTCCAACACCATTTCATACAGTTGTGAAGGATGACGCGGCAGGACACCATACTTTTCTAAAACAGGCCATAGCGAGGAATGGGTGGTTGCCAGTGCAATATCTTCACTACGGGAACCTGGGAACAGCATTGCCCACGGTGTATCAAGCGTGACACGCCCCCACAACTCGCCATTAATAAAGTTACCAATACGCCCCATCCCTAAGCCAAAAGGAACCAATGGCGCAACAAAATCAGCAGTTTGCAGAAAGTGGCGTTTCGTTCTGCGCGAGAACCACCACATTGCACAAATGACGCCAACCAATCCTCCGTGGAAAGACATTCCGCCATCCCAGACCTTAAACAGATACAAAGGATTATTCAGGAACATCGGCAGGTTATAGAACAGAACATAACCGAGGCGTCCACCAATGAATACCCCGGCAAAACCTGCATACAGCAAGTTTTCTACTTCGTTCTTATTCCAGCCACTGTTTGGTTTTGCCGCACGACGATTTGCTAACCACATAGCGAAAACAAAACCAACCAGATACATAAAACCGTACCAGTGGAGAGATACGGGGCCGATTGAAAATATGACAGGGTCAATATTAGGAAATGCCAGGTAGCTAGTGCTCATCGTTCCCCACTAATAATATGTTGTGTGAATGAATTTGTGTGTAATGCCCTAAGACAAATAATCGTAAATAATAGCATGGGCGCTTAAATGCCACCACGCACCAACCCACCAAGACCGTGGGTTTCCATAAATGCAGAGGAAATCTCTCTCACCTGTTGGCTGGTTTCCGCCTCTAATACTTCTTTAACAAAATGATTGAGTTCGCCCGAATCTAAATGATGCAGCAAGTACTTGATACGCGGCACACTTCGACCACTCATACTCAAGCTACGATAACCAAGACCTATCAGAATCAGCGCCCCCATCGGCAAACCTGCCATTTCACCACAAACAGTCACGGGTAAGCCAATGCGCCGGCTTTCATCAATAATCTGTTTTAAGGCTCTGATTACTGCCGGATGCAGGTTGTCATACAGAGAAGCGACATGTGTATTATTACGATCTACCGCAAGTAAATACTGGGTTAAGTCGTTTGTACCGATAGAGATAAAATCAACCCGTTTCTTCAATTGTGGCAGCAACAGGATCAAGGAAGGAACTTCTACCATGATCCCGACTTGTGGCATCACAATAGTTGCCGCAACTGAGCGTTCAACTTCTGCTTTTGCCTTGTCGATCAACTTTCTGGCTTCATCAATTTCTTCAATACTGCTCACCATTGGCAACAATATTTTCAGGTTCTCCGTCTGTACATTGGCCTTCAGCATAGCTCTGAGCTGAATCAAAAATATTTCCGGCTGATCCAAGGTTATGCGAATTCCCCGCCAGCCAAGACAAGGGTTTTCTTCGTTGATTGGCATATAAGGAAGGTTTTTGTCAGCGCCAACATCCAACGTCCGTAATACGACTGACTTATCAGGAAAAAGTGCGAGCATTTCTTGATAGCGGTTTTTCTGTTCATCTTCGGATGGAAAACCACTATGCAACATAAAAGGGATCTCAGTACGATACAACCCGACACCGTCGATACTATCACCCATGTGTTGCTCATATTTCAAGCTCAAACCCGCATTGAGCTGAACCAATACTCTTTCCCCGCTCTTAAGACGTGCTTTTTGTTGCAATTCGCCTTCAGCCAATTCGCTGAGCATCTGCTCTTCTTCAATAAGTTGACGATATTCCTGAACAACCAGTGGCTCTGGTTCAATAAAAAATTCTCCGCGATAACCATCCAGAATCAACATCCGGTTATGCAGTAGTTCTGGTTGAATATCTGCGCCCATAATCGCAGGTATTCCCATTGCCCTGACCAATATTGCGGAATGAGAGTGCGTTGCCCCATCCCGTACAATGACACCAGCCAGCTTATCCTGTGGTATTTCAGCCAGTAAATTGGCACTGAGCTCATCAGCAACCAGAATGAAATGCTCAGGCCACTGGCTGTTGCCAGTAAAAGCATCATCCAGATGGAACAATACCCGTTGCCCAAGTGCGCGTAAATCAGAGGCTCTTTCCCGCATATAAGCATCTTGCAGGCTGGCGAATTGTTCTGCGTATTTCTCAATCACGGCCTTAACCGCCCATTCTGCAATAAAGCCGCTATCAACGGAATGAAACAGATCTTGTTTAAGTTTGGGATCGTTCAGTAAATGGGAATAGAGATCAAAAATGGCAGCACTTTCTTTTTGTGAACTGGCTGTAAACCGTTTACTTATTCGACGACATTCTGCGGTTGCCAGTTCAAGGGCTTGGGTCAAACGAGAACGTTCAGCCTGATAATTCAGTGTTGATGCTTCAAATACTTGTTCGAGCGATGGCTGAGAACAATCTTGCCATCCCTGAGCCATGACAATGCCATCGGAAACCGCCAGTGCCTTGATACGTGTCTGGCGATACTGGCCAAACAGCCCCCGCGTCTGCGCTTGAGCAAGGATCGCAGCTAATTGCATAGCAAGTGTCACCATAAAGGACTCTTCACTTTCATCAAATAATCGGCGTTCATTTTGTTGAACAACCAAAATCCCTTGCAATTGGCGACGATAAATAATTGGAACCCCTAAAAAGGCCCGCAGATTTTCTTCTTTTACTTGAGGAATATATTTGAAACTGGGATGGTCACGCACATCAGCAAGGTTGATTAATTCCGACAAACGCCCGACTTCACCCACAACGCCTTCATTAAAGGAGAGACTAATTACACGTTTTTCTGGCTTTTTCAAACCCTTAGTCGCCATCAGGTAATAGCAACAACGCTGATGGTCTGCCAGATAAATAGAACAAACGTCCGTGTTCATTGCTAAACAGGTTTCATTGACTAATAGCCCAAGCGCTTCCGATAAATTTGTTGCCATCGCAACCTTTTCAACAATTTCCCGTAAGCGCATGAGCATAACGATTACCTAAATTAATTACCTAACTTCTTCTACGACGATATATATAGGTTGAATAGGATTGTGAAGTAGATTCCTGCATTGGCATCACAATGGAAGAAAATTCTTTCATCACACGGCGGTATACATCTCGTTTAAACGAAACAACTTGCCTGACAGGATACCAATAGCTCACCCAACGCCATCCATCAAACTCTGGTGTACTACTGCGCTGCACATTAATATCTGTTTCATTACAAAGCAACTGCAATAAAAACCAACGTTGCTTTTGCCCAATACAAACGGGCTTTGTATCCCAACGCACCAAACGCTTGGGTAATTTGTAACGCAACCAGCTACGGGTGGAGGCGAGAACCCGTACATCTTTGCGATTTAAACCAACTTCTTCGAACAACTCACGATACATCGCTTGTTCTGGTGATTCCCCCGGATTGATGCCCCCTTGAGGAAACTGCCAGGAATGCTGCCCATAACGACGGGCCCACAGAACCTGCCCTTGACGATTACAAATTACAATTCCTACATTCGGGCGGTAGCCATCATCATCGATCACCAGACTACCTCTCGATAAAACGAATTTGAAAAGATAGCTAATTGTTTCACACTCATCTCAAGCGGTAAACCTCTATGATGGGACTTTGCAGTCACAACCGAAGTCTCTACAATACAGTCATCTCAACGGGGTGCGATCGTTGCCGGGCAACATCGCTGAGAACAAACCCGTAGAACCTGATCCGGCTGATACTGGCGTAGGGATTTGAGTTGCTATTCTATAACTCGTCATTTTATCTGGCACTTTCTCAAATCCTTTACCAATCTGCTAATAACACATTTAATTATGAGTGCTAATAGCTACTGTTAATAACTATTTTTAATAACGATGATTAATAACTACAGGAGAGCAAAGTGTTTAAGCATATATTTTTCCGATTTATTGCGAAATTTATTGCGATAAGTGCAATACCGATTTCTGCATGTGTCTTTGCTCAGGCAGCACAAGCAAAGCCCATATTAACCGTTTACACTTATGATTCATTCGCTTCTGAGTGGGGCCCCGGCCCTGTTATTAAAAAAGCTTTTGAAGCGGAATGTGATTGTGAATTGAAACTCGTCGCCCTGGAAGATGGTGTATCTCTGCTGAACCGTATAAGAATGGAAGGCAAAAAAGCATCGGCAGATGTTGTTCTGGGGTTAGATAATAACCTGATTCAAGCTGCCCAACAGACTGGATTATTTACTGCGAGCCGTGTTGATACAGCAAAATTAAAATTGCCTGTCACATGGAATAACAATACCTTTATTCCTTACGATTACGGTTATTTTGCCTTTATTTATAACAAAAATACCTTGCCTAATCCTCCCAAAAGCATGGAAGAGCTTATTAACAGCCACCAAAATTGGAAGATTATTTATCAGGACCCACGCACCAGTACTCCTGGGTTAGGTTTTTTACTCTGGATACAGGATATCTATGGTGATAATGCTGCACCAAAGTGGCAGAAAATCGCCCAAAAAACACTGACTGTCACCAAAGGCTGGAGTGAGGCTTATGGGTTATTCCTGAAAGGTGAAGGGGATATGGTGCTTAGCTATACTACATCACCGGGCTATCACATCGTAGCCGAGAAAAAAGATAATTATGCTGCTGCGATATTCAACGAGGGACACTATTTACAAATTGAAGTCGCCGCCCAGTTGGCTTCCAGCAAACAGCCTGAACTGGCACAGAGATTCATGCAATTCATCGTTTCCCCCGCATTCCAGCAAGCTATTCCGACCACCCAGTGGATGTATCCCGTGATTGATATACCGTTGCCAGAAGTTTTCAAACAACTGCCCGTGCCTGAGAAATCACTGCAATTCAATGCAGATGAAGTGGCAAAACACCGTACACAATGGATCCGTTCATGGCAAAGTGCTGTAAGCCGTTAATTGCGGGTTGGTTATTGCCGGGGGTCATTGCCTCCGGCTTGCTGCTTCTCATTGCCTTGTCAGCTTTCGGGGCACTTTGGTTTAACGCGCCTGAAAGCCACTGGCAGACATTTTTGAATGACAGCTATCTGTGGCATGTCATTCGCTTTACTTTCTGGCAGGCGTTTTTGTCTGCTTTATTCTCAGTCATACCTGCAATATTTCTGGCAAGAGCGCTCTATCGCCGTCATTTTCCGGGCAGAACGCTTTTTTTACGTTTATGCGCCATGACGCTGGTACTTCCTGTTTTAGTCGCCCTGTTTGGCATACTGACTGTTTATGGGCGTATTGGTTGGCTGGCTAATCTTTGCCAATGGATCGGGATTGAATACCGTTTTACCCCTTACGGTCTGCAAGGCATTTTGTTGGCGCATATTTTCTTTAATATGCCAATGGCAACACGATTACTGCTCCAGTCGCTGGATGGTATCGCAGTAGAACAACGACAACTTGCAGCGCAGCTTGGTATGAATGAATGGCAACATTTTCGCTTTGTCGAATGGCCTTATCTACGCCGTCAGATCTTACCAACGGCAGCACTGATTTTCATGCTGTGCTTTGCCAGTTTTGCTGCAGTCCTCGCATTAGGAGGAGGTCCTTCTGCAACAACAATTGAACTCGCTATTTATCAGGCGATTAAATATGACTACGATCTTGGTCAAGCTGCTCTGCTCGCACTGATCCAGCTCTTTTGCTGTCTTGGTCTGGTTTTGCTGAGCCAAAAGCTCAAAGGGGTTCTTTCGGTGGGGCACGGTCATCAACAACAATGGCGTAATCCACAGGATTCATGGCTGAAAAAACTATGTGATGGATTGCTTATCACCACAGCATTGCTGTTTTTGCTCCCGCCTTTGCTGGCCGTCATTGCGGATGGTTTGAACAGTGCCGTGTTTGATGTCCTCAGTAAACCCGCCTTGTGGCAGGCTTTCACCACTTCCATCATTATCGCGCTAGGTGCCGGTTTCTTATGTGTTTTACTGACTATGATGCTGTTATGGAGCAGTCGTGAATTGCGCTTGCGTCATTTATCCCGTTGGGGACAGGCAATGGAAAGCAGTGGTTTATTGATTCTTGCTATGCCCGGTATTGTCCTTGCAACAGGCTTTTTTATTCTGCTGAATAATACGATTGGGTTGCCGGATTCCCCTTATGAACTGATTATCCTGACCAATGCGTTGATGGCAATTCCCTATGCTTTAAAAGTGCTGGATAATCCAATGCGTGATCTGGCTGAACGCTATAATCCGCTATGCCTTTCTCTCAATATTCAGGGTCTCCATCGCCTACGTTGGATTGAGCTTAAGGCGCTGAAAATCCCATTAGCGCAGGCACTGGCTTTCGCCAGTGTGCTGTCAATCGGGGATTTTGGTGTTGTCGCATTATTTGGAGACGAGAATTTCCGTACCCTGCCCTTCTACCTTTATCAACAAATCGGGGCATATCGCAGTCAAGATGGTGCTGTAACCGCATTTCTGCTACTACTTCTCTGTTTTATTTTATTTAGTGTCCTTGAACGATTACCGGGTCAACGCCATGATTAAACTTGAAAATATTACTTATACCTATGAACAGATTGCTATGCGTTTCGACGTCAACGTCAAAGCCGGCGAACGTATTGCAATCCTCGGCCCTAGCGGAGCGGGTAAAAGCACATTATTAAGTTTAATCGCAGGCTTTCAATTCGCGAAGAGCGGTGATATCTGGTTAGATAAGGGAAATCATACAAATACAGCACCTTCCAAACGGCCAGTATCCATGCTGTTTCAGGAAAATAATCTGTTTTCCCATTTAACCATTGAGCAGAATATTGGTTTGGGATTACACCCCGGTCTTAAATTAAATGCTCAACAACGGCAGACGCTGCAACAAATTGCATCGCAAGTCTCACTGACAGAATATTTGAATCGCCTGCCCGCCCAACTTTCCGGTGGGCAGCGCCAACGCGCAGCTCTGGCTCGCTGTTTAGTACGTCAGCAACCTGTTTTATTACTGGATGAGCCTTTTTCAGCACTTGACCCCGCTTTACGTAATGAAATGCTGGCATTACTGGATCAGGTATGTCGTGACCGAAAACTCACTTTACTGATGGTATCCCATAATCTTGATGATGCCGCCAAAATCGCACCGCGTTCTCTGCTGATTGTGGATGGAACCATTCATTATGATGGTGCAACGGAGAAATTGGTGAATGGTGAAGTCCCTGAGGCGGGGGTTTTGGGGATAATATAATTGATTATGTGTGCCACAACTTTCTTTATTCGGTGTACCACAAAATCCGCTATACCACAAAGCCTCACCTTTCGGCTGTCTCTTGATCACATCTAT
>NZ_JBFPEZ010000009.1:0-12617 GCF_040838225.1 Xenorhabdus sp. SGI246 | reverse complement strand
GATGCGTTCATTACATTCCTTATGACGTCGGTTGCAGATGGAATTGATTCAGAAGCGCGAAGACACGCAACTGATTGATCAGCGTGCCGGTCCAGAGGACATCCAGCCGGTTAGGATTATGGGCGTTAACCTCGACCTTTAAGCCGGCGGCAAACGCCTTCGCATCCTGTACATAACCGTTGAATTCCAGTGTCTTGTATTGGGCGATCAGTTCTGCCCGCACAATATTAGGGGTCACAATGGCCGAGCCGGGCGCAAAGCGTGTCCCGTCTTTCGCCAGTTTCATACGCCCCAATTTTGAGGTGATTTGCGTACGGATATAGCGCGACACGTACATCAGCAAAAACAGTGTTTCTATCTGAAGGTAGCTGTCGTCATTATCACCGTACGGGTTTTTCTGGTAGGTGCTGATCAGGTTCTCTATCTGTACCGTGCCGTCATCCGCCACCGTGAAGGTGGAAATTCCACTGTGTAACAGGTTATTGCGATCAATCAGGTCGAGCTGATTCTCAGCAGCCGGGGATAACACACCCGCTACCGGTAACGTTTGTAATGGTCTGCCCGGATCATTTCTCAGACTCGGTGCAGCCGCGCCGGTGATGGCGGCGGCCCAAATGTAGTCAGGGGTCGGGGATTTCGTTACCCCTAACAGGGTTTCGTGTTGATTGTTTCGGCGCTCGCCCCTGTCCGCCAGTTCGCCATACACACCACTGACCACACTAAACACGTGACCGTACAATTGCTGCTCCCATGACCAGCGTCCACCGGTATCGGACAAAAAGGCCTTGAGTTCATCCAGTGAAACCGTATCGGTGTACGGGTTGACGATAAAATCAAATGCCCGGTCACTGAGGTTGGCGAGACTGCTTTTTAATTCCGGTGCCCCTGCGCCGCCTGCCATCTGAGTGATACGTAAATCCATACCTGCCGGGGTTTCTTCACCTCCGGCTTGCCCCCGGTAATTGAGACTGATATCAATACCATTGCCGTGAGCACCTTTGTTTTTTGCGGTCAGTGTCACTGTATGATCTGTTACCATTGCCGTAACAGGCAGGGTAATTCTGCGGTTAATGGCTGCCGCCAGTGACGCCGCAATCTGCGTCAATTTATCGGTCGCCATCACGGTCACCTGCACACGCTGCCCGGCGATATACAGGGAAATCACCCCGGCGCGGGTCGGCAGGGATACTACTTCTACTATCCCTTTAGCGGTCAGCAGGTTATCGCTGTCTTTCAGGGGTAACGCCCACAGTTCCGCCGCAGGGTCATTCGCCAGATACGCGGCAGTCATGCCATGAAGCAGGGAACCATGACCAAACTGGGAAGCCGCCTGTTCGGCGGAAGAAATACGCACCGGAATATCGGGAGTCGCGATGGCCTTATCCAGCATCTGACCGAGAATCAGTGAGCGTTGGGTTGCTCTGGCACTGTTTGCCATTGAGTTATCGAATTCCACAAAAAACAGCGGCGTTCTGAGATTATTGGGAATACGGGAAAAAGGGATAGCCATTATTCAGTCTCCTGAGCACCTTTTTTGGCGAGTCTGGTTTCAGTTACCGGCTGACAGAGTTCAACGTCACCGTCTCTTACCCGACGATGCCAAAACAGCGTATCGGGGACTTCTGTACAACCTTCAGGCAAATGCGTACCTTTAGCCGGATCGCGTACACTGCGCCCGGCAACGGGTTTAACAAACATAGTGATTACTCCAGATTAATACGGATATGAGGTTCGGGGGCGTGTTCCGGCATCGCAATAGTCACGTCAATGCCCTCCAGCGGGTTGGCTTCAATCGGGTAAAAGTCCTCCGGTCCCTGATAGTATTCAATGTCAATATCCATCAGAAGCTGCGCTAAATGACCTTCCCCACTGGCATCAATGTCTATCTGTGACCGGATTTCCGCAAATTGCTGTATTTCCTTCGTGAGTGCATAACTGTTTATTACAGCGCGTTCGATTTGTTCCCGCAAAGCCTCCAGTGCCAGTTCTGCCTGCTCCGCACCGTTCCCCGACTCACTGTCAAATGCCTCCAGGCGACCGGTGACTCTGACCGTTGTTATGGTGTCAAACTGCGGCGCATTGCGGCCATGTGACTTTTTATGATCAAACGGGGTTTGTACCAGTATGCACGGATAATCATCACCCCGTGTTGACCAGTCGCGCGGGGAATAGACACGGGATTGCGCGTCCGTCTTTCCTGTCAACGCCTGAACCACCAGGTTACGCACGGTTGATGCGTTCATTATTTCACCTTATTGAGTTGTAAGTGTGTGCCGCCGTGACTGTCCGGCTGTACATCGCTTACAATAAATTCGGTATTGACGCGGTATACAAACACCCTGTCACCCTGTTTGGGGGGCACTTTGAATACGGCATCACGGACCCCCAGCAGGGGTTTAGTGGTATTGATATCGCTGTCCCCGTCAAGGGATTCCACCTGTTGGGTATAGGCGCGATCAAACACGCCCATGATGTCGTAAGACTCGCCATGCTTAGGCCGCCAGTTCACCCGCTCAGCAAACTGTTTATGCAGCGGGGCCAGTAAGTGCTTATCCCAGTCAATCGGCATGAATCCCCCGCTGAATATTAATCCCGCCCTGAACGGTCACGGGATTGCTGGACAAAAGTTGCGATCTCAGGTCATCCAGTCTCACGATAACGCCCAACTGAATCAGGCGGCTGGCATCATCACCGAAGACTTCAATCACGGCATTTTCCGGGTAATTAGTCCCGTTATGCCGGACAGTGTGACCTTTAGCAACGACAAATTCGGGCCCTTCTTCACCTGATATTTTCTCATCTTCATTATCGGAATATTGCTGGGGTTCAGTGAGTGTCTGTAATTCCTGAACGTCTGTTTCGACCTGCAATTCGGGCGGTAATCCGCCCAGTTCCTGCTGTGTTTTCTTTGCCATATCACACCACCATTGCGCACAATGCCGCATTCACCCGGCTTGGAATCACCAGCGGTGCAGACTGTATCATTAAATAACGCTGTGCCGGATCTTCCTGCAACCAGGATTTCGGTGCGTATGCCATCGGACCATAGTTGAATGCCGGATCCTTAATCGCCCCGAAGGCACGCGTTCCCATCAAATCTGCGCCCGACATCAACACAGCGCCATCCGGTATCATGGGTTTCTCAACGTTATCCAGATCATCAATAAACCAGTCGTTATACAGCCACAGGTCGTAATTCCCCCAACGGCCTTTGTGAACAGCGCCAGTAGCCACACGGGGGGCGATGTCAACCTGCCTGTCAGCAGGATTGAGGGCCGGTAAAATTATTGCGCCTTTCTCAATCGACGTGTCCTTGCAAAATAACTGCCAGGATTTATTGGTGAAAATGATATCCGTGGGTGCAGAACCGGTGATCCTGAGGATACGTAACCCCCACTCTTCGATATCTTCGGAGGGTTTAGTGTTGGTTTTTCCCGCCTCCACCTTCAGTGGCCATTTGTCACTGCCACTCAGTGTGACAGTGAGTTCCGAAGAACGGCCAAAGTCAATTACCGCTGTTGGGAAGCCTGCCCCTGCAACGGTGATTTTACCAAGAACCATCGCATTGGCCGCCATCCATTCCAGACGGCGGTTAATCATGTCGATCTGATCAGCCATTTCAAATTGCAGGTTTAACATTTCACGCTGACCGGCGCTGAATTCCCCACCGATACGTTCCCCAATCTGACGACGAACCGGTTTAAATAAGTCGGGGGCGCGCTTATCCTTGATATAAGCGGGTTTAAAGCTGTTGGTCTGGTAGGTACGGCTTTCGACCAGTTTTCCAGCCACCAATGGTGAAACGAACGGTGACATACGGCGCTTGCCGATATCTACGTCAATGGATACTTCCTCTTTGTCTTCGGTGATAACGTTGGGGAAGAAGCGGTCCAGTAACCAGTTTTGACTGGTGATCAGGTTAGGCACTAAACCAATCAGTACGTTAGTGTCGTAAATATTCATGCAGTTTCTCTACAGTAAGGCCAGCGGCATTATCGCCAGCCTGAAAATGAAAACGAGCGCAGCCCTGCCAGATAACGGCATCAGGTGCAGTCAGAAAAAGGAGGGCGGTTTAAAATCCCGGCGTGCTGTCTTTCAGGAAAATACTGAAGGAACGCAGGGCAGTTTTGAGTTCGGCTAATGTCCAGCTTTTATCAAAGATAATCCGGTGCGCGTTAAATTCCCCCATCAGGTACACACCCGCAGTCTGGCTGCTGACGGTGGTATCTACCGTATCAACCAGAATAGCGGCGGGTTTCTCGCTGCCATCGGTTGCGGTTTTCACGCTCAACACGTATTCCCCGGATTTATTCATGCCAAGTACGGTGCCGCGCTTCAATACACCGAACTTGGACATCGTCACGGTATCGGTGACTAACTGTAACTGACCGGCAATGAGCTGATCAGGAATAAACATGCTCGACGTCATGCCGGGGGCGAAAGGATTAGGACCTATATTTTCCATTATTGCTTGCCTTTTACTTGGTTATACAACGCAGCCGCCGTGGCGATTACAGCTTCGGCACTGCCCGCAGCCGGAGTCTGGGCGCCCGGACCTAACCGCACCTGTTTTTCATTACGCATCCGTTCATCCAGTGACAACCTGGATTTTGCAGATGACGGGGTGACTAAACCCATGACTGACAACGTGTTAATGGCTTCACGCACGGACAAACGGGTGTTAAAGGCTAAATGCGCCGCCATATCAGGCCGACCCGCAGCATATTTGCTGCCAAAGATTTTGGCACAACGTTTTCGTTCGGCACGGCGGCCTTTTTTGACGTCCTCGTTTTCGTCAGCGTCAGCGTCGGCATCGTCATCATCATCTTCCGCGTCCGGGTTGTCGTCATCGTCTTCTGACTTCGCCTTCTTGGCTTTTTTCGCTTTTTTACCTCCCTTTTCGTCGTCCTGCTCTTCGGCGTCTTCACGATTTTCATTGTCTTCCGCTTTTTCGTCATGCTCCTCTTCCTCGGCTTGACGACCTTTTGCTTTACCGGATTTTTCGTCTTCCTCATGCTCATCAGAGGCGCGCGCTTTGATTCCTAACAAATGGGCAAATTTATACATCGTTAAATCACTCCAGATTTTTTCATTAGTGTTTGAAATGCGACATCCGGGGAAGCGACTTCATCCGCCAACCCAATCTGTACGCCCTCATCTGCCAGATAACAGGCAGCTTGTGTATTGCGAATGCTCTCTTCCGAGAGTCCGCGGTTACGGGAAACAGTGCGGACAAAAAGACGCCCCATTTCATCAACGTCATGCTGGATAGCGGATTCCGCCTCCTTGCTCATCGGCATATAAGGATTACCTTCTGCCTTGCGATCACCATAAGTGATGATGGTCACTTTCAGTCCGTCTTCTTTAATGCGCTGCGACCAGTCACAGTGAATCACAATCACCCCGATCGAACCGACGCCACCTGTGCGCGGCACAGTGATTTTGTCGGCTGCACTGGCAATCGCATACGCGGCAGAATAGGCATACTCACTCAGAATGGCGTGAATGGGTTTCTCACCCCGTGACTGATAAATCAGGTCCGCCAAATCAAAGCAGCCTGCCACTTCACCACCAGGGGAATCGATATCAAGGCAAATCCCTTTCACTTCCGGGTCATTGAGTGCCGTCAGAAACGCCTGACGAATGCCGTCATAACCCGTCATGCCACTGTAAGGCCGTAGTGTGCCCAGTTTTTGTACCAATGTACCCTGCACCGGAATAACAGCAATTCCCTCTAAAACGTCATAGCCGTTATCGGATTTACCCTCACGGGTGAAGCTGTCATCGTCACCCCAATACATACCCGCCTGAACCTGCGTAATACCAAAGCGGTCAGTCAGCGCGGCCATCACTACCTCGGCTTTGCGCGGGTGTATCGCCAGCGGCACGTTAAATAATCTTTGTGCCAGATGCGGTAAATTCATGGGGATACCTCCTTTTTGCCATCGGCAGTCAGACGGGATTGCACCCAACTGGGCAACGGTAATCCGCGCGCCTGACGTGCCTCTATTTCGTGCGCCTGCTGATCCATAAATTCTTCCCAGTCACCACCGGCATTTTCCGCAATTTCGATTTCCAGTGTGGACAGACCGGCTTCCAGTCCCATAATTGCCCCTTCTTTTTCAGCTACAGGATCAACCCATCCCCGCCCCGGTCCAATCCAGCGGGCACGGCAATACGCAGCCCGGGCCTCCAGAAAATCCGGTGCATTTTGGGGTAGGGGCAATTCTTCGGTATCGTGAAGTTCTTCAACAAAAGCACTTAATATCGGTTGGGCGAACCCCACTGAAAAATCATCCCGCCGCCGAGTCAGGGTCTTCCACGCTTCCAGCATCGCCGCACGTGCAGAGGAATAATTCACATCTGACCAGTCCTGCGTGACCTGCTGGGGTGATAATCCGGTTGCCGAAGAAATATTGCGCAGCACGGCACTTTCGAATATCTCAAAATTGCTGTGTGGACGCGCGGCATTCACCGTGTTGATTTTCTCACCCGGGTACAAAATTGGCATGCGCGCCCCATTTTGCAGGGATAACCGGCGTTCATTATGAAATTCCACCCGGCCACTTTGGTAATAACCCAGATTCGGATCATCACTCATACCGGTATCCCCCAATGCGGCCTCTACCATCGCCGGGTCATACGGGGATTCGATATAGGCGGCAAAGATGGAATTTAAGATAGCGGACTCCAGTTCACTCTGATCGTATTTAATCAGCATTTTCAGGCGCTGAACAATCGGGGTTAACATACCATTACCCCGGTGTTGCGCTCCCCGTTCATGGTCATAATCGTGCACCACATGCGGGCGGCCCCACTCGGTTTCACGGGGAATACGTTCCCACGTCATGGTTTTTTTGCCACTGTACCAATCGCCGATATGAGCTTCCCGAATATGGTAAGCAATGGGCGCACCATCACTGTCTATCTCAACGCCGCCGCGAACATACTCTAAATCGGAACGTTCCTGTGGATTACTGAGGCGATCAGGATCTACTATCTGGATGGTGGTTGCATAACGTCCGCGGCCTTTGCCTAACCGGTCAGTCCGGTATTGCAGTACCGCCAAAGCGTCGCCGTCGACTAACTTGTGACGAAAAGCCAGCCGCATCATCTGTGAGACAGTTTGTTTACGTTCCACATCACAATAGCGCCCGGGGTCATCGGACCATGAACGCCAGTGGGCTTCAATGACTTTGCGGTACTCTGCGGCCCATGTGACATCAAAGGCGTCATTCCCTGTCAGTAACGCCAGCATCCGGTAATCAGGTTTCAGAATGGGACGAAAGCTGGCCCCGATAGCGTTATCTAATACGCGGGTGATAGACCCTGCGGCCCAGCCATCATTACGCGCCAGATCCCGTACCCGTGACACAATGCGGTCGCGGTAAATATTGATTTCGTTATCCGGTGACCCTAATGTCGGTTGCCAGTTCGCCAACTGATCACTGAACGAATCAGCCGCATCATAGGGCACCCGGCTGCCACCCGTCAGCATCGAATAACGCGGGCGGGAAGGTGCTAACGGTTTGCCATCCGGCCCTAATATTTGAACTGTCATCAGAATCTAAACCTCGCAGGGCGACGTGTACTGATACCTAACTGCCCCTGTATCATCTGGATCAGCGCCAGTAAATGCCCCAAGTCCGTCTGTTGGTAGGACACTGACCGCGTGCCGTCGCCCTGAGAATAGGAAAACGACACGCCTTTGCTACCGGTGGCCAAATCAATATAAGCGGCTTGCGCAGTTTCCAACGCAGCCAAAAGCTGCTCGCGGCTCATGCCTGACAGCAAGCTGGTATTGCGATTAACCATAATCTTTTCCTATGGCAACATCTGTGAAATGGGTTTGCGTGCCTGAGGTTTATTCGGTTCCTGAATTACCACACCGGGGTATTGCAGGCGGATTTTAGTTTCCGGCTCTGCGGGCGGAGGTTGCAGCCTGCCGGGGTTGGCTTCAATCGCATTCGCCAGCAAATTGAGTTTCAGGCCCAGATACAACAGACCACATAACGCCGCGTAGCTGTAGACCCGACAATCCAGCGCCTCATTGGCACGACCGGGGATCTGCTCCCAAATACGGTAACGCTGACCGCCTGAAATCTTAATCACCGAGCGTTCAGCCAGTAACTGACTGAAATAATTTAACTCACGGTCAGCCGGGAAATGCATATAAGCCGGAGCCGGTTCACCCGCTTTGGGGGGTTCAGCATGCAGCCGGGCACGGATCGCATCTTTGGCCGCATTCACACCGAGAATAATCGGCTTGAAACTGGATTTACTGCGGGGCGTCGGACGCTTCGTGGGCCAGATAGGCGAGCGTGCACCGCCTCTGGCTGACTCGCCTTTAATCGCCCAAATGCGGCGACCCAATCGTTCACGGGCAAAATCATACACCCGCTGTGTATGGTGACCGCCAGAGTCAATGCAGGCGGCCATAATGGTAAATCCGTAACCATCGGCACGCCGCCAGACCTGTTTTAAGTAAGCATCCAGACGCCGCCACGGCTCATCGGTCTCTAGATCCCCCTCAATCACATCGTAAGCAATCGACCAGCTTTCTTCATTGCGTCCCCAGCCGACCACTTCAATCTCAAAACGGCCGTCCTGGGTATCAATGCCGGCAGTGAGCAACGCTACACCGTCTGGGACTTCCGCCGCCCAGACTTCGCAACGTTCCAGCAGCTTACGTTCACTGAGGGCTTTTTCCCCCCGATCTTCATAAGGTTCACCGAGGACAAGGTTAATGAAGGTCTGGCGCATCAGGGGGTCATCTTTCACCCGTAACCATTCCGCTACTAGATTTTTCCATGCCGCATTTGGGAACAGACTGTAACCCGCCCAGATATGAAAGCCCGCATGACCCCGGAACGGCTGACTGGCCCGCCATTCGCCCCGCTTAATCATGCCGGGCTTATCGCTGTCCTGAATCACGCAGCCATGATGACGGCAGACGTAATAGGCGGTCTCCGGTAACCCGTTGCCGTGTTCATCTTTTTCCCACTTAATGCCATAAGGGGTCTCAGGACCGCCCCATTCCAGTACCTGATATTCATTACAATGCGGACAGGGCACGTAGTAGTAACGCTGATCGCTGTCCTTAAAGGCTTTTTCTATCCGGCTGGTCTCTTTGACAGTGGGGGTTGACCCCAAGACAATCTTACGGTTCCAGAACGTCTCAGAGCGTTTGATACCCAATGCTATCTGATCACCTTCCGCACCTGCACCGCCCGAAGGGTAACCGTCCACTTCATCAAACAGGATGATGCGGCAGGTGATACGACGGAATCCGCCTGGTGAGTTTGCACCGACCAGTGTCAGGTTCGCCCCGTTGGAAAAGGTCTTTTTCAGAATAGTCTGGTTTGAATCTTTGGCTTTCGCTTCACCCGCAATAGCTTTTAATGCCGGGGTGTCGCGCAGCATTGGGGCGATTTCGGTTTTACTGTAGTCTTCTGCATCTTCCACGCGGGGCTGTACAACTAATATCGGAGCCGGGTCATGCGACAGGTAATAGCCAATCACGTGATCCAGTATTTTGGTATAGCCCACACGGGCAGACTTCATTACCGAAACTTGCGTTACTCGCGGGTCAGTAATGGCATCCATGATGCCGTCCTGGTATTTGAACGAACGGAATTTACCTGTTTGAGCGCTGTTCTCTTTGGATAAAACAGCGTATTTGTTCGCCCACTCACTTAACGATAAAGGCTCTGGAGGTCTGGTATCAGTGCGTTTATGAACCAGTGCACGGGTGAATTGATGCCATGCATTATCCCCCCTGTTCACTGTGATCAAGGCTTAATTCCTCCATTGCCTCATAGATGATTTCCTGCAACGCAGCCACAAACTCGGCATCCGTTGATGTGGTTGCCAAAGCTCTCAGTCGGGGGCCATGCTCAGGGGCTATAGCAATCAGACGCGTTCGCATCCTTGAGTATTCTTCACCGACCTTGTTCACCATATCCTGCCACGGCAATACCTGGCCTGATTTCAGATCGTATTCATGTTGGGTCAGTAGCGCCAGATAGTTTTCCTTCATAGTCCGGGCTTCATCCAGTGACATGGTTGCGCCTCGTTCCGTGAGAATACGCTCAACAATTTTTGCCGGGGAATCGGGTTTAGGTGTGTTACCTGATATGTTACCCGCTTTGTTACCCTGACTGTTACCTTTGGACTTTTTTTCATTCCGGGTAACAGTTTTCCGGTAACGTTTGATATTGGCATTTGATGCCTCAACATCAATGTCGTCACCGTCCATAACCAGCAAGCCACGGGCTTTCCACGCCGTAACGGTCTTGCGGCTGACCCCATGTAATTTGGCAAATTCTGCCTGGTTCATCTGTTACCTCGGTGTTACCTGTTACCCAAATTTCAAAAACTCATAGCTAGTGAAAAAACGCGGCGCGCAATGCCCTTGATTTATAAAGACTTTAGGAAGGACCCAAGAATATTTGTCTGTCCCATCTCTCGATCACCCAGCCATTATGACTGAATAAATTCATCAGGGATGTCAATTACATAATCTAGTTTTTTATTTACTACAGCACGACAAACAGCGATTTGCGGTGTTTCACCATCTCCATAATCAGTCGGAACGCTCTCAGGGTAACTTGCTGACCAAGCGTGACCTTCAGGCAGCGCTTCATTGAATAAATATATTTGATATTTTTCAATCAACGAACCGCACTGCTCCCAATCAGTTGATGGACTATATTCCACGCTTTCTGATTCACTATCAGGCCAAAAACACAAGCATTGCCCTACATCACTATAATCTTTCAAGTGAACATCAAGGCCTTCAGCTTTAGCTACAGCCCAATTCAGCGCCATCCCTTTTAATTCAGATATTTCTATTTTCATCGTTTATTCTCTTTCATGTGGGACCACGGTCCCAGTTTCATTTCGCTGTTCGCATTGCTTCACTCAATGCTCTATTAATAGCCGATGGCATTAGTGCCTGAGCCATTTGTTGTGCACGCTCCTGATAACCAAGCACAGGTTCAACGAGTAATGCATCACCAAAACGAATAAGCAATTTTGGCGGTCTTTGTTTCACTCTTGGTCTGCGTGTACCGTTAGGTGAACGCTTTAATCGACGCTTACCTTTTTTCACCTTCTTGGCTTTCTTGCGCTGCCATACACCGTTAACGTCATTTCCGTATCGCGTTGAAACTTCACCAATGAAGATGTCATCTTTCCCTTTCAACTGATTCAGCTTATTACGAGGTAAGTTGCCGTATTTGTTTAGCTTGATGTTCTTGGGGTTGAGCAAAGCAGCGCCATTCAGCTTATGCACACCACCTATTTCAAACGGTTCCAAATAGCTGGCAGCCGTTGGCAATACAAACACTTTAGCCGTTAGATCGTTCTTGCGTGCACCTTTACTTCTGACCGCTTTAACCGTGAAGGGTGTCGGGTTTTCCAACTTACGCTCAAAAGCAACTTTCTGGGCTTTCTCTATCTTGCGTGCGACCTCGGTAAGCGCCTGAGCCGCTGCAAAGGGGATTTGCTTTCGTATCTTTGCCAGTTGGTTAGTGAGATCGTTGAGATTAGCCATGTTATTTCCCTATTATAAAATTCATTAACATGTGTATCATTAGGGTTACAATATTTGACTCATCTATCATGAATTTACTAATAACAGGAGTTCACATGAAAAAATTAGCAGCCCTATTAGTCGCCATGTTACTGTTTCCGTTTGGCGCTTACGCTAAAGCTAAGGTCGATGTTTCTAAAATTTATGGGAACATTAAAATCGTTAATTCGGGGGCAGATTATAAGGTCAAGGTTGTTAACTCCTCACCTGACCTGAAAGTGAAAATCGTCACGAGTTCTGCAAACTCTCCGGGGAAATGGCGAATGGTGACCGCATCACCGGATTATAAGATCCAGTTCGTAAACTCATTCCCAGACTTTACTATCAAATACGTGGACTCGTTTCCCGGTCCAACCAAGTGATTCATTACCAAACGGTATCTCTTCACTTATTAACATGGAATAGCCCTCGGATAAGAGGGCTAGGCGATGGAAAAAAACCACCTCATTCAGAATAAATAACTGGATCGGTTGATATAGCCCCGATGAATTTTGAGACCACATCAGCCCAAAACCTACACAAAACTCTATCAAGCACCCGAATGTGGATGCTTTGCAGAATTTTGTAAAAACAGGAAGCTCCGATTTTGGAGCCTCATAGCTTTTTCGGTTTCTCTGCTCCTTTCGGTGGTTCTGGGAATTCCATCCAATGGGTAATACCCATGGTTAGATACCACTTAGTCCATAGCTGATTGCCGTTTTCATCTACTCCAGCGCCAATATCTCTGAAATAATCCTCAATATGAACCATATCCACGTCTCCATTCGAGAAATGCGCTATTACGCTATCGTCTCGTATCTCAGGCAGCCTATCGCTGCATTTAACCCACTCCATAAATCCTCCAGTTATTCAGGTAATAAAAAACCCCGCATTGGCGAGGCTGGTTTTTACATACGGGATTTTCCCGTATCTACGCTCAAGTGCTTGAATATAAGCGATGGTTTCAGGCAGGCGAACCCACTCGTTCGGGATCTTACCAAACTTAGCAGCCACGTCTGTGGCATTGATCCATCCCTCTTCA
>NZ_JBFPEZ010000089.1:0-2645 GCF_040838225.1 Xenorhabdus sp. SGI246 | reverse complement strand
AAATCGTTGTCGCTGCAAGGGCCGCGGCTTGGTGCTTGATGAGGAACAGACCGCATTACAGGGTATACCCGTTCATAAAATCTGCCCGCGCTGCTCTGGGCGGGGTTACAGCAAAGTGCCCTCGTCAGTGGCTTATACAGCAATCAAGGCTTACTTGCCTGAACTGAATGAAAGAACGTGGCGGCGGAACTGGAAACCCTTTTATCAAAAGCTGGTGGAGAAGTGTTACACAGAAGAGAAACGGGCAGCAGAAGTATTTGAAGCGGTGACAAAATAAACCGTTGCATTTTGTCCGGCCTTGGCCTAATATTTTCAAATAGTGGGAACTTGTATCTATACTCACTATGAATTTTCAGACCTCGCCTCGGCGGGGTTTTTTGTTTTTGAGATAAAATGAACTTTATTATGATAACTATCATTCTTTTGATGATTATTAATAGATTCTAAAACTTTCTTTTTATCTGATTTAAGTTATCAGCGCTGTCCTTATTTTAATATGGCGGATTCAGATATTGTGTGGGTAATATCTGGGCGATGTTTGAAATAATTAATCCATATAAATAAGGTAATTGCTATGATAAATAAAAAAGCAAGCGTTTTTGCTGGCTTAGTTTTGTCTTTGTTCGCGGGTACTGGAGTGGCTGCGGAGACAAAAGAGGCTGACAATATTGGTATAGTTCATCAAAGTAATTTTCACTGCACAAAGTTTGTGACTTCCGGTAATTATATCGGAAAACTGGCTTACACTGTTTCTTTGGACAGTTTGGTTCACGATGCTTATTGGTTTGTGAGTCTGGAGTCCGGTGATGAAGGATGCATTTTTGTTCATCAAGCAAACGCGAGACATAGTAAAATTGTTCATGATGCTTTTGTTCAAGGTAAAATTGTGAAAATTAAACTTGAAGCAGAAAGTTGGATAAAAGCAATAGTTTATTAATTTTAATACATAGAGTTTAATGAATTTACCTAAATGTTTTATTATTAAACCAGCATGTCATTTTGCTGGTTTTTACTTTTCTCTATTTCAGTGATTATTTATGAGTGCTCATTGAAATGTGGGGAATGCCAGGGCTGACTGGCTGCTTAGATACTGTGTGCTTAACTGCTACCTGAAAGACTGACCAATATTCACTTATCGTGTGCGGGATGGTATGACTTGGTGCCTCATATCGGAGATCAGCGCCGACCTCCACAACCAGTAGTCAACTCAGAGTTGACAACTCATTCAAGGCTGCGCTATTTGCGTGGCCTTTTTGTTTTGAGTGGGTAGTCGTAATCTATTTTGTTAGTAACAAATTGAATATAAAACAGTGATAAAGCTCTTGTATGGCACTCTTTACATTTGCAAATCTGGTTTTTATTTAATATGCTAGCAACACAGATTTGATAGTTTTGGGAATGAAGAGGCGGCTCCCAAAAGTTTAACCGCCAAGTTGGTCACTTCGACTTAGGTCTGGGACTCCAACCATGTCGGCTGAGAGGTCGGCGCCTACTTTTTTCTTTTTCTTACGGGAAGTGGTACGGATAATTGTACGTTTCTTGTTTCTATATCTCTTGACCCAAGCGTTTTATCATAAAAAAACCAGATATTAAATTTTCTCTCTTTTGGCCATGTGTCGTGGCAGAGCGTTTTCCATCCAAGGTGTCCCGCGATTTTTTCCACTAACTGTATCTTTGTGTCTGACGATATTTTTTTTTGATATGAACTCATTATTGCTCCAAGGAAAAAATCAGATATCTGGATATTCTCTGAGACTTTTGAATCCTTTGTCACTACAGAGCTAATAATATTTTTTCTACCAAATTGTTTTAATAGGGTGTTATTTGCGATTACATGAAAAGCCTCATCTGCTTTTTTATACCTGGATGCTATTGGGTCGACTTCTATACGGAAAAAACAATCACGCTCAGGATGTGCTGCAATAACATTACCTATTTTCGTGGAAATTAATTTCGTGAAGTGTTTTCTCATTGCCAAGTCGTAATCGCCATCATGAAATGCCTTATTGACCATAGATTTTTCTATAACAATGCAATGAAAAGCCAACCAAGGATTCTGGAAGAAAACATCAACTAACTCTTTGTAAAAATCGGCGTATTTCTTGGAGTTAGCTTTTTTCCATTTGATTTCTTCATAGTACCTATGTTTGTCTCTTAGTTCTCTAATGATGCGGGAGAAATCACCTCTGCGTTGATACTTCATCCATAGGCTACCAAAGCCATAAAAGCGCTGTCCATCTATACCTGATTCATCACAAGCCACATGCCAGATTAGTTTTCCGGGGTCTCTCATGAAAGATCCTTCTGTATAAAAGATTCATAGTGATTAATTTGCCTATTAAATCACATGCATAACTAATTGATAAGGATCGTTTTAGTCAAAAATCACAAAGAGTGGTGCTTTGTTCTTGGATAGTTAGCTCGATCATAAAATTAACAACGCATTCGCCGCCGCAACATCTCAACACGCCAATCTTGTTTCGGTTGGAATTCTATTCATTACATGGTCGCTACGGCGGCCTTTTTGTTTTCTGTTCGCACCAAGAAAGGGAGGCGAAACGGTGAAATACATGGGGAGTAAATCCCGTATCGCGAAACATATCGCCCCCTTCATTCTGGAGCATTTATTAACCCGGTGTGCAAAT
>NZ_JBFPEZ010000088.1:0-6246 GCF_040838225.1 Xenorhabdus sp. SGI246 | reverse complement strand
CATGAGCCGTTATGCCCGGTTGCCTTTTGACGAATGGGATCTGCCGATACGGGATTTAGCGGGTTACCGGGAGAAAAAAGGTATTCATGATGATGCGCCGATCATTTTCTATACGCTGCCTGCCACGTTCAAACAGGAGATTGCGAAAGGGTTTAACGTGGATATGTTCGCAGATACGTTAGTGAAAAACGGCATTCTCAGGAAGCCTGCCAGTGGAAGGAGCTTTCAGGGAAAGACACCACGCCTTAAGCACTTGGGAGGTATCCAGCAACGGGCTTATATCATGGTGTTAGTACCTGAATCAGACGACGAATAATTTCTCATGTGAGGGTTAAACCTGTTGTCTCGGTTGTCTCAGTTGTCTCATTTTTATTAACTATATGAATTATAATTATATTTACTTTAAATTGAGACAACATGAGACAACAAACAGGGTTTTTGAGACAGCATCAAATGGGAAGACAAAAGGACAGTACAGCAGAGGCATTATGAAAAAAATACTTAACTTACACTGTCAGAAAGAAAGTGGTTTCATGGGTATGTTGCTGGCATTTCACGCCCTGACCGAAGAACGGTTCCATGATCATGCGCTAACCGACAGAATTATCCTCAATCTGGTGGGGGAATGTACAAATGCGTGATAAGCAGATAATACTCAGCCAGTGGGGCGCCTGGGCCAGTGAAGGTAACAGCGCGGTTGATTGGTCCCCCGTTGCAGCCGGATTCAAGGGGCTCACTCCTAGCACCCGCAAGACCCGCGTACAATGTTGTGATGATGACGGGTTCGCTATTGACGCCGCTGTTCTGCGGTTAAAGAAGTATAACCCGTATTCCTACCAGTTGATCGTATTACACTACATTAAGGCCTCACCATTAAGGGTAATGGGGACTAAATTAGGCATTTCCCACAACGAAGTGGCAAAACGGTTACAGGCTGCCGAGGGGTTTATTGAAGGAGTGCTGGCCGTTACTGAAGTGGTTCTGGAACTGGACAAATGCGTACAAAAAGAAATCGTTAATAGAGTTGCGTAATTACAAAAGTCGGTATATTGTGATAAGAGTGATAGCAATGTCACACAGCTTAGTAATTTCAAACCTCGCTTCGGCGGGGTTTTTTGTTTTTAAAATAAAGAAAACCTTATTATGATAATTCTCATTTCTTTGATAGTTATTAACAGACTTTTATAATTTTATTTGATTTAAGTTATCAATATTGTCCTTATTTTAATATGGCGCATTCAGATATTATGTGGGTAATATCTGGGCGATGTTTGAAATAATTAATCCATATAAATAAGGGGATTGCTATGATAAATAAAAAAGCAAGCGTTCTTGCTGGCTTAATTTTGTCTTTGTTCGCGGGTGCTGGAGTGGCTGCGGAGACAAAAGAGGCTGACAATATTAGTATAGTTCATCAAAGTAATTTTCATTGCACAAAGTTTGTGACTTCCGGTAATTATATCGGAAAACTGGCTTACACTGTTTCTTTGGACAGTTTGGTTCACGATGTTTATTGGTTTGTGAGTCTAGAGTCCGGTGATGAAGGATGCATTTTTGCTGATCAATCAAACGCGAGACATAGTAAAATTGTTCATGATGCTTTTGTTCAAGGTAAAATTGTGAAAATTAAACTTGAAGAAAGGGGCATAAAAGCGATAGTTTATTAATTTTAATACATAGAGTTTAATGAATTTACCTAGATTTTTTATTATTAAACCAGCATATCATTTTGCTGGTTTTTACTTTTCTCTATTTCAGTGATTATTTATGAGTGCTCATTGAAATGTGGAGAATGCTAGGGGAAAGGCGTTCTGTCAAATCGTTGTCGCTGCAAGGGTCGCGGCTTGGTACTTGATGAGGAACAGACCGCATTACAGGGTATACCCGTTCATAAAATCTGCCCGCGCTGCTCTGGGCGGGGTTACAGCAAAGTACCCTCGTCAGTGGCTTATACAGCAATCAAGGCTTACTTGCCTGAACTGAATGAAAGAACGTGGCGGCGGAACTGGAAGCCCTTTTATCAAAAGCTGATGGAGAAGTGTTACACAGAAGAGAAACGGGCAGCAGAGGTATTTAAAGCGGTGACAAAATAAACCGTTGCATTTTGTCCGGCCTTGGCCTAATATCTTCAATCTTCAAATAGTGGGAACTTGTAACTATACTCACTACGAATTTTCAGACCTCGCTTCGGCGGTTTTTTTTGCTTTTGAGATAAAATGAACTTTATTATGATAACTATCATTCTTTTGATGATTATTAATAGATTCTAAAACTTTCTTTTTATCTGATTTAAGTTATCAATGTTGTCCTTATTTTAATATGGCGCATTCAGATATTGTGTAGGTAATATCTAATCGATGTCTGAAAGATTAATCCATATAAATAAGGTGAATATTATGATAAATAAAAAAGTGAGTTTTCTTGCGGGATTGTTTTTATCTCTGTTTGCTGGATCAAGTATGGCCGCAGAGGATAAGGTTACCAATGCCGCCAATACGGCTGAGACTGTGTTTAATTGTGTGAAATGGATGCCCGATGGAGAGTATTTAGGGAAATTTGAAAATATAATTCGTATGAGTAAGGCTCCAAATAATCACTATTGGTTTGTTAACCAAAAAAGAAATCTTGAAGGCTGCATTCGCGTGGAAAGAGCAAGCCAAGTACTTAATCCGGTTGTTTATGATGCTTTCCTTCAAGGGGAAACCATAACAATTAGAGTTGTTAATAAATTTGTAACAGATATAAGATATTGATTTTATACCTTGCCTGATATCGGCAATATGAACAACCAAAGGTCACTTAGGTGGCCTTTTTGTTTTCTGGTCGCACCAAGAGAGGGAGGCGAAACGGTGAAATACATGGGGAGTAAATCCCGTATCGCGAAACATATCGCCCCCTTCATTCTGGAGCACTTAACAACAGATACGGTTTATGTTGAGCCATTCGCTGGTGGTATGAACATGGTGAGTTACATCAACACCAAACATGCTGGACCTGTTATTGCCGCGGATAATCAGGAGTACCTGATGGCAATGTGGCGAGCCTTGTTATCTGGCTGGCACCCACCGGGACAAATATCACGAGAACAGTACTACGCGATAAAGCATAACAAAACCGGCGTTCCTCACTTAACTGGATGGGTCGGGTTTAATTGTAGCTATTCGGGTAAGTGGTTCGATGGGTACGCGGGAGTCACACAGACAAAATTAGGTATTCGGGATTATCAAACGGAGGCTATCAGCAATATTCAGCGACAGATAAGTGATCTGGATGGCGTGCAATTATTATGCAGTGATTACAAGGCACTGAACATACCGGATGGCGCAGTCGTCTACTGCGACCCGCCTTATGCCAACACGCGGCAATACCGCGATGCCTTTAACACGGTTGAGTTCTGGAATTGGATTCGTGAGTTATCGAACCGCTGTACGGTCTTTGTTAACGAATATTCCGCCCCGGATGATTTTGATTGCCTTTGGTCAATGGCATTAATCAGTAGCCTGAGTGCGAATCATCAATCGGGCACAACGACAAGATCAGTTGAGTCGTTGTTTATGATAAAAACATGAGTAAACCCGCTTAACTTTTAAGCCTTTCCTATTAACAACAACTCACAGGGATAACCCTCGTTCACCCCACGGACGCCCATTATCTCAATGGGGTGGATTATGAAGATGAAAGAAAATCCTGATTTATGGGCCGACCTCTTGGACGGCCTTAAAAATTCGTGGCCGCAGATATCCGGCTCTGTTTTAGCTATCGTTATTTGTTACGGACGTCTGGTGTATGACGGCGTAGACCGTAAAAACAAATGGATAGAAGGCATTCTGTGCGGGGCGTTGTCATGGGGGATTTCGAGCGGCTTAGAGCTGTTCGGCATACCCAGTAATGCCGCCCCTTTTGTTGGTGGGCTGGTGGGCTTTATTGGCGTTGAGAAGATACGTGAGTTTGCTATCCGCACTATCAATAAACGGTTGGGAGATAAACAGTGACCAGAGGCATTCGCAATAACAACCCCGGCAATATTGATCATAACCCGAAGAATCACTGGCAAGGCCAATTGCAGCATGACCCGAAGATTGAATCCCGGTTCTGTCGATTTGAATCACCGGAATATGGTATTCGGGCACTGATGAAGTTGCTGTGTAATTACCATAAAGGCGGGCACAACAGCGTCTCTAAAATCATCAACCGCTATGCGCCAGACTCGGAAAACAACACCACTGCATATATTAACAGTGTTGCTAAGGCACTCAATGTAGGCCAGTTCGAAAAGATTGAAGTGAATAAACCGACGCTGATTGGACTATCAAAAGCCATTATCCGGCACGAGAACGGCAGGCAGCCGTATTCTGAGGCAACGTTTGAAAAAGCGTTTGAGTTGCTATGAAACTCAATAACCAGTACTTCACTCTCAGTGCTTTAGTGATTGTCTCTGGCCTGCTCTGGTTCTATTACAGTGAGTACCATAACAAGGCTGAAGAATACTCTAACTTAAAGTTAGAGTATGACGAACAGGTCATTGCGATAGATAAGCAGCAAGAGCGCATCAAGCAACTCCACGAACTCGACACCCAACACACACAGGAACTTGCCCATGCCAAGACTGAAATTGACACTCTTCGGGCTGATGTTGCCGCTGGTCGTCGCAAGCTGCGCATCAAAGCCACCTGTCCCGTGTCTGAAACCCCCGCCTCCAGCAGCGTGGACTCTACAACCGCCGTCGAACTCTCTGGAGAAACTGGATCAACTGTTCTCGATATCCGAGAAGACATCATCAACGACTGGGCAAAATTAAGGTATTTGCAGGAGTATGTTAGGGCTGAGTGTAGGAAAGAAACATGATTGAAAGCCAAATACCCACAGCAACCATTGAATACCGTGTACAAGCTAATCAATCATCATTCTCACAGTCTTTGTTCAGGCTGTACTGTCTGGCATTGCAATTAGAGAAAGTGATGGGCGAAATACAAGAAAGAGCGCAAATTATGCGGGCGAATAACACACCACCACCTCAGAGCAAATGATGCTGGGGTGGTAAATATATCAGCTTAGATATTTTTAATCTTAATTTATTGTTTACGTAGAATTAATACGGTGTAACTTGATTTCCTACTAATCGCAAGGGTGTAGCTGATGCAATATTGCGCTGAGGTAATTGAGTAAGATACTCAAAGCCGATGCGGTCATTTATATACGGCAATATACACTTGAGATAGTATTCCAAATCTATATCAAATGAATGGTGCTTTAATATATACGAGAGTGGATTCTCTGCTCTAAAACCTAACATCCTTATTCTTCTGGCAATGCCCGATGAAAGACAGGATTCCGTAGGTGCTCTAAGATCGATAATATTTCTATATCCACTAATTCTTAATGACATAATTCCATTAACTTGTCTATATTCAGACACATATCTCGGATTATTAAAACGTGCAGCTAAATATCGCGGATGAAAGCATTGCATATATCGAAAATCTACGTTTGCTAAATAGCAAAAATATTTGATCATTGCTATAGATGCCACAGATCTTGGCATAGCTAACTCCTATTAAGAACATAGACTCAAACTTACAACAATACCTAACTTTATTCTCACCCAATAACAAGCGAATAATGCTTAACAATTAATTACCCTCTGAAACTAAACCCAATATTTCTTTACCCATTCCCTGAGTGGCTACAGGAATAACGCATGCTGCCACCCGTTCCCATCGCGTACCCAACGCACACGGGCTGGTGGCATTTTTATTTTCACTGCACACCGCAGCGCCAATCTAAACATCGAGCCTTTATTTAGGAATGAGCCTTTGAGGAATTGAAGTGGTCAATAAAAATTGGTCACTGACTTAGAGGCTTCCCAAAATAATCTTTCTGATTCATTGGGGGTGAATCCGTTGTTATACCAGTGAGGGCGAAGCTGACTGTAATAACCTGTCATATACTGAGTGATTGAATATCTGGCTGCCATAAAATTTGCCTATCCCTCTAAAGGCATCCATTCTGTCTTCAAGCTCCTAAAGAAGCGCTCCATCGGACTGTTGACGCTCCTATGTCAAGCATCATTATGAAAGCGATTTTAAATCAGCCAAAATTAAGGGATACAGCTCTCGTACAATATAGCGTTTTAAGCTACGTCATATTTCTTTCGTTGACAACCCTTCATTTGTTCGGCGTTGAGTATAGATCTGGGTTCTGGGATCACTGCGCATACGAACCAGCGCAATTGTCCAGAGTGCATTA
>NZ_JBFPEZ010000087.1:0-14113 GCF_040838225.1 Xenorhabdus sp. SGI246 | reverse complement strand
ACAGTTTGGTATATTTTGTTTAGTTTCTAACCTCATAAAAGATCTTAATAACATAGATAAATGAAAAATAATGGCGATTTTCTGTAAAAAAATAATGTATTGATAATTTTATTGACTTAATTAAAAAAATTACTTTTTATTCAATATATTAAATAAAAATAAATAACAAATTTAACGTTTAAAGACCTATTCATTATTCCTCATATGAAGAGAACAGCCTGCTGTTTTACTCACTTGCGGGAGGGAAAGTAGTTGCAAGATGCAAGGTAACAACAAAATAGAGAATGTGGTTTGCGTCATGGAAGAGTACACCTTGCCTCAGTAAAGGTTCTGTTTTTTACAAGACGTTAATAAGAAAGGTTATTTCATTAAAAAAAACAAGGCTCATGTCGGAAAACAAAACGGCGGATCAGGTGTAACAATAGGGCATACCGTGAATGGTATTAAACCCGTCAAGGTATGCCCTATGTTACGCACAGTGGCGAAGTAAATTTAAGCCATTTTGAAGCTCTAGGGCAATTATCCTTGATAACGCCATAACTTACTGATTTGAAAATAAAGGATAAGATATGGAAGATGCAAACCTATTAATCGGACAACGTATTCAAACTAAAAGGAAAGAGTTGGGTATCACAGCAACGGCATTAGCGAAACAAATTGGCATTAGTCAACAACAACTTTCACGTTATGAAAGGGGAACCAATCGAATTAATGTCACTCATTTGGTTGCCATTAGTAAGGAGTTGGAGACCCGTATTTCATGGTTCTTTGAAGACTGCTTTGAAGAGGAAAATAAGGAAGATTCTGTTAATAAACTCGATACTCAATACATTCCCATGGCTGAAACAATTATAGGGAAAAATGGTTGTTAAATGGGCCAAAATAATCCCCTGTCAGAAGCCTGCCATTAAGCTTGAGCCAAACCCCAAAATATGGGGGCTTCTGACTCCTCTCAAGTAATCAACCATTCTTCAATGGCCATCTGCTTTCTTTTCTATACCAACCATATTCCAAACCGTCGCAATGTTACGTGCCAATACCCGTAGATTATCAACACTATTAGTCAGAGCATCAGCAAGAGTGCAAACTTCGGGGATAATAGAAAATACAGCATCCAAACCGTGTTGGTGGACTATATGGTAGTCTTTACTCATTCCTCCCACTAAAGCGATAGCAGGAATACCGAACTTCTTGGCGATACGTGCAACGCCTATAGGCGTTTTGCCATATATGGTCTGGCTATCCATACGGCCTTCACCAGTAATCACCAAGTCTGCACCCTGAATCATCTTTTCCAACTTCAGAGTCTCGATCACAATCTCAACACCTGATTGTAATTTTGCACCCAGGCAACCCAGTAAAGAAGCGCCCATACCTCCCGCAGCGCCTGCCCCTTCAGCATCGATCACATTTCTGCCTGTCGCCGCTTCAATTTTCATTCCGTAATGGAATAAGGCTGAATCCAGTATCTTAACCATTTCTGCTGTCGCTCCTTTTTGTGAACCAAACACCACAGATGCTCCAGATTCACCGCATAATGGATTATTGACATCACAAGCTACAGTAATTTTCAGTTGCTTGAGTCGGGGATCAAGACCCGAAAGATCAATACTTTCCAACCGTGTTAATGCTGCTCCACCAAATGGCAGAATGCGGTTATCCCCATCCCATAAATTCGCCCCAAGTGCTTGCATCATTCCTGCACCACCATCATTGGTGGCACTGCCACCGATACCTAAAATTAGATTTTGTGCTCCGTGCGCCAACGCAGCCAGGATCAACTCTCCAGTACCATATGTTGTCGTTATCAAAGGATTACGTTGTTCCAACGGCACTAAGTGCAAACCTGAAGCGGCTGCCATTTCTATAACTGCGGTTTTTCCATCGCCCAACAGCCCCCAAAAAGCCTCAATAGTTCTCCCCAAAGGATCAGTAACTGCACATGTGATACGCTTCCCTCCTGTTGCAGCCACCAGCGACTCTACTGTACCTTCCCCACCATCGGCCATCGGTAGCTTGATATAATCAGCCTGCGGAAGAATTTCCCGAAATCCCTGTTCTATCGCTTCTGCTACTTGTAAGGCACTTAGGCTTTCTTTAAATGAATCTGGTGCAATCACAATTTTCATAACAATTTCCTCTCTCCCCTATGTATCCGGCCGACAAAAATTTAGCCAGTAAAACCAAATACACCAAAGAATAAGGTTGAGACAAAAACAATGGTGAGACCCATCAGCGTTTCATAAGGCAATAATTTCAAACGATCATGTTCCTGCATACATGCACTCACCTAATTAGAGGAAGAAAAGTGTCAACTTTATTTAGGACGGGTTAGTGTATAAAAAAAGCGATAAATAAATTATCGCCTTTTAATCTACTATCGTATGTATTCAGCATGAAAAAATCTTCATGCTCAGCCAATTGTCAATTACATTAAGCTTCAATCGCCATTCGTAATTTTTTCATGGCATTCTTTTCTAATTGACGTACCCGTTCAGCGGATACACCGTATTTATCAGCCAGTTCTTGCAAAGTAGATTTATTGTCATCATCCAACCAACGAGAGCGGATAATGTCCTGACTACGCTCATCCAGCTTTTCCATTGCTACAGAAAGTTTATCCGCAGCATGGAGTTCCCAATTATCTTCTTCAATGCCATCCGCAAAATCAGAAGCCTTATCCTGTAAAAACAGCACTGGAGCGGGTTGGCTGTCATGGCTGTCATCATCCGATGACATGTCAAATGCCATATCCTGCGCTGACATACGAGATTCCATCTCCAGAACGTCCTTACTGGTCACTCCTAATTCTTTGGCAACTAACTCAACTTCATCCTGATTGAACCAGCCCAAACGTTGTTTAGCCTTACGCAAATTGAAGAATAACTTACGCTGCGCTTTTGTTGTTGCGACTTTCACAATACGCCAATTACGCAATACATATTCATGGATTTCTGCCTTAATCCAATGAACAGCAAAAGACACCAGACGCACGCCCACTTCTGGATTAAATCGACGAACCGCTTTCATCAGGCCGATATTACCTTCCTGAATTAAATCCGCTTGCGGTAAACCATAACCAGCATAACTGCGAGCGACATGAACAACGAAGCGCAAATGAGACAGAATCAGCTGTTTTGCTGCATCCAGATCTCCCTGGTAATGCAGCCTTTCCGCCAGTTCCTTCTCTTCCTCTGCGGAGAGCATGGGATAAGCGTTGGAAGCACGAATGTATCCTTCCAAACTACCTTGTGGAACTAGTGCTAAGGTTTGCATTTCTTTTGTCATTCAAATTCTCTCAAACTAAGAACCAAATTGATGTTTTTTTGAACTCACACGAAGCAATCAATAAGATTTATTCAAGCCAAAGATGTGTCTATTCTACCATTGTGGAAATCATATTCAAATTGTCTACATTGTATGAAAACGCACACAAATCAGTAACAGTTTTTTCGACCTTAATTAAGCCCAAAAGTTCATCTAATGTCCAACAAAATAGCCCTATTCTGGCCTGAAACGACGTAAGTGCTGGATAGTCGCAAACCATGCAGCAATCCAACCAACCATACCTGAAATCAGTATCAACAATAGTGATTCATCCCAACTCAGTCCATGCAGCCTGAAGGTTGTACCAAAAACACTGGCCACTTCTGTGACAATGCTGGATAGTTTCCAAACCAGCAAATATGAAAGAAGTAATGAAAAAATTGCCCCCAGAATTCCCAACAATGCCCCACCATTGAGGAACGGACGCAAAATAAACCCATCTGTTGCCCCAATCAGTTTCATCACGTTAATGGTTTCACGGCGGCTAAAGATGCTTAAACGAACGCTGTTACCAATGACCAATAACAAGGCAACTACCATCAGAATACCTATCACCGCAGCAATCCGGCCAATGAGGTTAGCCAGAGCGGTGAGGCGGTCAAACCAACTATCATCCATTCTGACTTCTTCAATACCTTTCAACTGTGCCACACGATCACGCAGTGTTGTTAATGCTTGTGAGTTTTGAAAGTCCAGTTTAGGGGAAACAATCGCTACCGCAGGCAGCGGATTTTCCTCCAGCATATCTAATGCGCCAGCAAATCCAGACCAGGCACGAAATTCATTCACAGCTTCTTCACGGGATAAATAATTTACCGATTTCACACCGTCCATGGCTTTCAGCTCGCCAATCAACTGATTAGAGTTGACATCATTCAGCGATTTATCAAGATAAACCGTAAGCTGTGGCACGGGATACCATTGTTCTACAGCCTGATTAACATTTTTCCAGACAATGTAAAACACACTTGGCAGTGTGAGGGAGATAGCAATAACCATGATGGTCAACAACGTTGCCAGTGGCTGGCGTAACATATCCGACAGGGTGCTTTTCCACGCATAACGTGATTGTACACGCCACCCCCCTTTTAATGACTTGGAACGGGATTTGGAAATCGTTGTTCTTTTTGCAGAATGACGGACATGCTTAACCATAATGTCCTCCTTGCATACGTCCCTGATTTAGCGTCAGGATACGGTAATTTCTTCGCTCAATAAGAGCTGTATCATGCGTTGCCATAAGAACCGTCACACCGACCCGGTTAAATTCTTCAAACAAGCGCATAATGCCCTCAGATAGTTCACCATCCAGATTTCCCGTCGGTTCATCCGCCAGCAAGACAGTCGGTTTATTGACAACAGCGCGGGCAATGCCAACGCGCTGTTGTTCTCCTCCAGAGAGTTGAATGGGAAAGTTTTTCGCTTTGTCCAACAAGCCAACCTTATCCAGCGCCGCCGATACCCGCCGACGAATATCTTCAGCACTGGCCCCAGAGATAATCAGTGGCATTGCAATATTTTCGTATACGGTGCGATCCAATAACAGATGGTGATCCTGAAAAATCATACCGATCTGACGACGCAGGAATGGGATCTCACGGGATTTCAGTCGGCTGATATCATGCCCCCCAAACCAGAGATAGCCTGCACTCGGGCGCTCGATACCACAGATAAGTTTCAAAAGCGTACTCTTACCCGCTCCTGAATGACCGGTTAAAAATGCCATTTCCCCTGGAAGCAGATGAAAATTCACCCCTTGCAGCGCCTGCCGTCCTCCCAGATAGGCTTTACTGACCTGTTCAAAGCGAATCATTGATAACTAATCCTCCCGGCTAAAAAGAGCCTCTATAAAATCGTCAGCCTTAAATGGACGGAGATCTTCAATGCCTTCCCCAACACCGATATAACGGATCGGAATTTCAAATTGGTCAGCAATAGCGAAAATAACACCACCTTTCGCTGTACCATCCAATTTGGTTAGTGAAATACCGGTCAATCCAACCGCCTCATGGAATAGTTTAGCTTGGCTGACTGCATTTTGGCCTGTGCTGGCATCCAAAGTCAGCATAATTTCATGTGGCGCTTCTTCGTCCAGCTTTTTCATTACCCGCACGATTTTTTTCAGTTCTTCCATCAGGTGAGATTTGTTCTGTAGGCGTCCTGCGGTATCTGCAATCAGAACATCAACACCTTTGGCCTTAGCTGATTGAATAGCATCAAAAATAACAGATGCTGGATCCGCACCAGTATGTTGCGCAACCACCGGGATCTTGTTGCGTTCCCCCCAAACCTGCAATTGTTCTACCGCCGCAGCACGGAAAGTATCTCCCGCAGCCAGCATGACGGATTTCCCCTGAGATTGATATTGGCGCGCCAATTTACCAATTGTCGTCGTTTTACCAACGCCATTCACGCCAACCATCAGAATGACATAAGGCGATTTGCTTTCAATTTCCAGCGGCTTATCAACTTTTGCCAGAATACCGGACATTTCTTCTTTCAGTTTTGTGTATAACGCTTCCGCATCTTTCAATTCTTTACGGCTGGCATGAGCGGTTAAGCTGTTGATAATTTTACGAGTCGTTTCAACACCAACATCCGCAATCAATAGCTGTTCTTCCAGTTCTTCAAACAGATCATCATCAATTTTTTTGCCACGGAATAATCCGAAAAACCCGGCTCCCAAATTCTGGCGAGTTTTTACCAGACTCCGTTTCAGACGGGCAAAGAAGCCTTCTTTGGTTGGGCGTTCCTGCTCTTTAGGTAATGAGGCCGCTTCTTCAACTTGACGGGCCGTTTCTTCTGCCAAACGTTGCTGTTCTGCTTCTTCCGCTATCTGACGGGCCGCTTCTTCTGCCAGACGCTGCTGTTCCGCCTCTTCCGCTGCCTGACGGGCCGCTTCTTCTGCCAAACGTTGCTGTTCCGCCTCTTCCGCTGCCTGACGGGCCGTTTCTTCTGCCAGACGCTGTTGCTCTGCTTCTTCCTCTGCCTGACGGGCCGCTTCTTCTGCCAGACGCTGTTGCTCTGCTTCTTCCGCTGCCTGACGGGCCGCTTCTTCTGCCAGATGCCGTTGCTCTGCTTCTTCCGCTGCCTGACGGGTCGCTTCTTCTGCCAGATGCCGTTGTTCTTCCTCTTCCGCTACTCGCTTTTCTTTTTCAATTTGTTCTTCTTGTTGTTTCTTTTCCTGACGACCAAGTCCGAACCAAGAGAAGAAACCTTTTTTTTTCTCTTTTGCCATCGGCCACTACACTCCTCGCGGTTAATTATGGCGTTGTAACAACCTATCCCATTAAGCTGATTGCTTTACCTTTTGTCAGATCAAGAACTCATATAGGGATAAGCCAAGAACCCACCCAATAGACGCTTTATATTTTAACAATTACGCCTACTGAGATAGGTCCTAATGGTGATAAAATCCAGTCTAACATTTTCATCAGACCACAACACATATTCTGTTGAGGATTTCGTGGTAAATTAATCAATGGGTTTCTTGATTTTTGCTTTTTGTATCTGCCGCCTATACCCAATAGACGGGAAGTTACATCACGGCGATGACAAATATTTAAGTTATGTAAATTATGACTAAAAAATCACAGCGCACACCTTTGGGACAAATCCGCATTATTGGCGGGAAATGGCGCGGAAGAAAATTACCGGTTCCAGATAGTGAGGGGTTACGCCCGACAACAGATCGTGTCCGCGAGACACTGTTTAACTGGTTAATGCCGGTCATTCAAGGCGCTCGCTGTCTGGACTGTTTTTCCGGTAGTGGCGCCCTTGGATTTGAAGCTTTATCGCGCTATGCAAATAATGCTACTTTGATTGAGTACGATCGCAACGTAGCAAAACAACTATCAAACAATTTAGCTTTATTGAAAGCAGAAAACGGCAATGTTGTGCAAGGCAATACGCTGCAATATCTCAATCAATCTGGCACGCCTTTTGATGTAGTATTCCTTGATCCTCCCTTCCGCAAAGGAATGCTGACGGAAACCATCAAGTTACTGGAAACTAACGGCTGGCTGGCTGAGGTGAGTTGGGTTTATGTCGAAGCTGAAGCTGAATCTGCCGCAACAGAAGTTCCTACAAACTGGCACTTACACCGGGAAAAAATTGCCGGGCAGGTTGCATACCGATTATATATCCGCCGTTAGTAAGTTTCGGCTTGACCTACTTATTAAATCGATTCTGGAGTCAATAATGTTTATTCAATTAGGAAGAGCAATTATGGTTTGTGTTTGGGGTATCATGATCCTCAATCTGATTCACCCTTTCCCTAAGCCATTGAAATACTTTATGGATATCGCTATGGTTTTTACGGTGGTCATGCATGCTTTCCAACTGCTATTGTTAAAACATTCCCAGCCTAAAGACCAAAAACTTTCCGGCCTATTACAAACTAAGATCTTCTTTTTTGGCGTATTTGAATTATTGGCCTGGCAGAAAAAAATGCGTCTGAAGAAAAAATAACAAATTATATTTTATGCCCTGTAGATTTCAGGTTGTATCGTTAATATCGAATTAAAATTGGTACTCTCTCTTCACCCTATCATAAACAGCAATGCCTGATAAAACAGGCATTGAACATTTAAGGAAAGGAAAAATATGAGTTGGCCATTTCTTGCGGTGTTTTTCTCTGGATGGTTATACATTGATGCGGCCTATCGGGGCGTCAGATGGCAACAATGGGCGTTTTACCCAGTTACGATGTTACTTCTACTATTATGGGCATTTCAGGCTCCAAATCTCGAAGTAACAGGCTATTTCATTATTGCCGGTCTTATCGTTTCTTTGCTTTCTGACTCACTCCGAATGCTCCCCAGTAAGTATTTACTATTCTCATTTGTCTCGCTGTTCCTGAGTTATTTGCTTTATACAATCAGCTTTGCCTTACATATGGAGTTCAGTTTCTTCTTCCCATTGCCATTGATTTTGCTGGTTGTCGGTATCGTAGTCATGCTTATTGTCTGGAAACGTCTCGATACCTTACGTTGGCGGGTGTTGGATACCTGGATAATGGTGCTCATTATGGTTTGGGTTGCAGGAGAACAATATTTTGCACTCGGCAACGCAAGCCGTTTCTCCGCCGTGACCGGAGCCATTTTACTTCTCATTGCACATAGTATTAGTATCATTGACCAATATCGCTTCCCTTTTAAATTATCAAAAGCAATCGTGGCAACCTGTCGTTTTATTGGGCATTTTTTGATTATTCGTTCATTAATTGTTTAATTCTGTACTGAGATATTATTTATTTCGCTCACCTTTGGTGAGCGAAATGCTCTCAATGTCAGATAGCACAATTCATCAAAAAAATTTCTCTTTTTGAGTTTGACTCTGGAGTCAACTCCAAAGTGTAGAGTTAATGGTAATCAACCAGAATCAACATCATTGAGAGGCCATTATGTTCTCTATTTTTAAAAAAAATAAACAATTACAAAGTGGCTCTATCTCCAGCCCAAAGAGAGTCCTTCAAGGTTCTGCCAGCATTAAGAATGTAAGAAAACGTTCACATTTTAATAATAAAAAGCATAATCGACCTGATGAGTATGAAAAAAATCATTCTCACGACAAAAAACATGCACATCATAGTGGTTCTTGCTCATTCGATCACGCTCATGTCATACAAGATACAACACCTCCTGAGCTCACTGCCCGCCAGCGCTTCAACTGGGTTATTCATGGCATGGACTGCCCAAGCTGCGCAGGAAAAATTGAAAATGCCGTGAAAAAAATTCCTGAAGCCAAACAGGTCAAGGTGCTGTTCACAACAGAAAAGCTGATCGTAGATGCTGATTCCGATATTCGTGCTGCTGTTGTCCAAGCGATCAAACAAGCTGGTTTCGAAATCAAAGAAACTGACTCAATGTCTAAGCTCCCACCCGCGACGAACCTTTGGAAAACATTCTCCCCGATCCTCACTCTTGCTGCATTAATGATTATCAGCGCGGGCATTGCGAAAATCAGTGCACCCGCAGGGCATATCGCTTTCATTATAACGGTGTTAATTGGGTTATACCCCATTGCAACTAAAGCCATCAAATTGTTTCGAGCCGGAACCCCCTTTGCGATTGAATCACTAATGAGCGTGGCAGCTATTGGTGCGCTGTTCATCAATGCGACTTCAGAAGCTGCAATGGTAATCTTGCTGTTCAAACTAGGAGAAATTCTAGAATCCTATGCCGCAGGTCGTGCCCGCCGTGGTGTCAGTGCTTTAATGGAATTAGTGCCTGAGCAGGCATTACTCGTAACAAATGGCGGAAAGAGAACCGTTCCTGCCGCCGAGTTACGCCCAGGCGATATCATCGAAATTGCTCCTGGTGCCCGTTTACCCACTGATGCTGAACTCCTTAACTCGTTCGCCAGTTTCGATGAGAGTGCTCTGACAGGTGAATCTATTCCTGTTGAACGCAAGCAAGGAGAAAAAGTCGCAGCAGGGTCTCTTTCTGTTGATAGCGCAGTGCAAATGAAAGTCATGTCTGAACCCGGACATAATGCCATTGACCGTATTCTGCAATTGATCGAGGAAGCAGAAGAACGCCGGGCACCGATTGAACGTTTCATTGATAAATTCAGCCGTATTTATATGCCGTTGATTATTTTGCTCGCTGCGCTGGTCATGATAATACCGCCTCTATTTTTTGCTGAGCCATGGGATACCTGGATTTATCGCGGTCTGACGCTGTTGTTGATTGGTTGTCCCTGTGCACTGGTTATCTCAACCCCTGCAGCCATTACTTCTGCACTCGCAGCCGCAACCCGACGTGGAGCGCTCATCAAAGGCGGTGCTGCATTAGAGCAACTCGGTAGAGTCACTACTATTGCACTGGATAAGACAGGCACGCTGACTGAAGGGAAACCCCAGGTCACAGATATTGAACCCGTAGAAAATATGAGTGTGGAAACATTACTGTCCATGGCAGGTGCTGTAGAAAGTGGTTCCCATCACCCATTAGCCAAAGCCATTCTTAACGAGGCAGAAAGTAAAGGCATCACTATTATCGAAGCAGAAAATCGTAAGGCACTGGCGGGTATCGGGGTTGCAGGACAATTATCAGGGCAAAAAATATTAGTCTCAGCACCAGAACGACTCCCTGAAAATACATTATCCCAAAAATGGAAACAGCGAGTGATTGAGCTGGAAGATAGCGGAAAAACAACGGTTGCCGTGGTAAAAGATGAGCAATTTATTGGCCTAATTGCTATGCAGGATACTTTACGTCAGGATGCTATTGAAGCTATTCAGTCTTTGAAGCAACAAGGAGTCAATGCTGTGATGTTGACCGGTGATAACCCTCGTGCGGCGGCGGCGATTGCAGGTCAATTAGGTATTGATTATCGTGCAGGACTACTGCCAGAAGACAAAGTCAGAGCGGTAATGCGACTCAATGAAAAGCACAACACAATGATGGTCGGTGATGGCATCAATGACGCTCCTGCTATGAAAGCATCCAGTATTGGGGTAGCGATGGGCAGTGGTACTGACGTTGCTCTGGAAACAGCCGATGCTGCACTGACACACAATCGGTTAACAGGTTTGACAGAAATTATCACTCTGTCGCGGGCAACACACTACAATATCCGCCAAAATATCACTATCGCATTAGGTTTGAAGGCGATATTTCTGGTCACCAGCCTATTAGGGATCACGGGGTTATGGATGGCCGTATTAGCGGATTCAGGTGCTACAGCATTGGTGACAGCAAATGCTATTCGGTTGCTACGAATTAAATCCCAGAGATGAATTAAATCCCATAACATATAAATCCATTTAAGTCCCATAAATGGTGAAGAAAACAAACTGAAAAGGTGCGAAGGAAGCACCTTTTCAAAATAACATGACAGTTACTCAAGATTGCTATTAAGACAAAAGGAAATATGGCACTTAGTGAGGTGATAAACATTCCCAAGTCCCACACTAATAAGCTTAGCACGGGTTTATTTTTCTACCAGTTCATCATGCAATATTTTCATTTTTTTTGATTAGATATCTATATGGCGTTTCCGCCGTCTCTTGAGCAATCAGCGTATGTTCCATAAAACGGCAGAAACCAGGAATATCGCGAGTAGTCGCCGGATCATCAGCAATGATTAATAACGTCTGCCCTGCATCCATATAACGGACAGTCTTACGTACCATCATTACCGGCTCCGGGCAACGCAACCCCTGTGTATCAAGTGTTTTATCAGGGTTAGCAAAAAAATCGGCCATAACAATCTCTGTGAATTCATTATCTATAGCGACGGATTATATTACATAATATCGCCAATCGCTGCATTTTGCTTTTGTTGTTCAGCCAGCGTATGATTTGTCCTCCCTGATTATTAAGGGAAAATTGGTTTCTGGGTTCCCTCACCCCATTCAGTAAAAAGGTACAATATGTTCCAATTAACGACGCAGCAGATAGCCACGCAGCAGAAAGCATCTGTGTTAATCTGGCTTTCTCTTTTTCATATTCTGATCATTACTTCCAGTAATTATCTGGTACAGTTGCCTGTCTCTATTTTCGGTTTTCATACCACTTGGGGAGCATTTACATTTCCCTTTATCTTTCTGGCAACAGATTTAACAGTGCGTATTTATGGTGCTCCATTGGCACGCCGAATTATTATGACTGTCATGCTTCCGGCCTTGTTGATCTCCTACCTTATCTCCGCACTGTTTTTTCAGGGGACATGGCAGGAATTTTCAGCTTTAGGAACGTTTAACCTGTTTGTTGCCCGCATCGCAGCAGCAAGTTTTATGGCTTATGTTCTTGGTCAGATATTGGATGTTGGGGTTTTCAACCGACTGCGGCAAAAACAACGGTGGTGGATAGCACCGGCTGCTGCCATGTTTTTCGGTAATATGCTTGATACACTGGCATTTTTCTTTATTGCGTTCTATCGCAGTACTGATGCGTTTATGGCAACACATTGGGTAGAGATTGCATTAGTAGATTACGCATTTAAGTTGTTTATTTGCATGCTCTTTTTCCTGCCCGCTTATGGTATCTTGCTGAATCTTATTCTTAAGTTCTTTTTCTCATATTCAGTAGATAAAACACTGGCTAAAACCAGTTAAAACAACATTGCGTCCTAAGTTAATCAGGGCGCAAATTTCCTTTCAGTTTTTCCTCATAGATCCCTCATTTTCTGCTATTACACATCACCTACCCGTATATTTTGTCGTATAGTGGTGGCGGACAGGCAAACAAATACTTTTATCCGAAGCCACTGATAACCTGCCACACACCAACGTTGTGACAGTCTATATCGGGTTTCCAGTGAAGAAGGAATATTTCTTATGCTGAAAGTGATCCAGTCTCCATCCAAATATATCCAAGGACCAGATGCGATATCCCACATCGGTCAATATACTAAAATTCTTGCTGACCATGTTTTCGTAATTGCTGATAATTTTGTGATGAATCTCATTGGAGATATCGTCAGCAAGAGCCTGAAAAAACACCAGGTAACCAGCCACTTTGAAGTTTTCAACGGTGAATGCAGTCGTAGTGAAATACAACGCCTGTCAGCCATTTTATCAAATAACCAATGTCAGGCAGTGATTGGAATTGGGGGTGGAAAAACGCTTGATACCGCCAAAGCAGTGGCACACGACGCGAAGTTGCCGACTATCCTTTCTCCGACGCTTGCCTCAACAGATGCCCCCACCAGTGCGCTTTCCGTTTTATACACAGAATTGGGAAAATTTGATGGTTATTTGCTCTACCCGAAAAACCCCGATATTGTGTTGGTAGACACCAATATTATTGCCAAATCCCCTGTCCGCCTATTTGTATCAGGTATGGGAGATGCTCTCTCGACTTATTTTGAAGCACGTGCCAGCAGTACAGCCCATAACCTGACCATGGCGGGTGGCGGAACTTCTCTGACTGGGCTGACTTTGGCAAAACTGTGCTACGACACTTTGCTGGCAGAGGGTTATAAAGCGAAACTGGCAGTAGAGGCCGGAGTTATGACACCCGCAGTTGAAAATATTATTGAAGCCAATACCTATCATAGTGGAATTGGTTTTGAGAGCGCAGGGCTTGCCGCTGCCCATGCCATTCACAATGGTTTTACCACACTGGAAGAGTGCCACCATCTTTATCATGGTGAAAAAGTGGCATTCGGCACGTTGACACAACTGATATTGGAAAATAGCCCAAGTGAGGAGTTAGAAACAGTACTCGACTTCTGTGTACAAATCGGCCTCCCGGTGACTCTGGAGCAACTTGGCCTACGGGAGAATGAGAATTTACATAAAAAAATAATGCAGGTTGCCATAACAAGTTGTGCCGAAGGGGAAACCATTCACAATATGCCATTTACCGTAACTCCAGAACAAGTTTACGCTGCAATTCTGGCAGCAGATCGCATGGGTAAAGATTGGTTGTATTGATGAGGCAGTACTATGCTATCAGTTTCAGAATGGCTATCAGTTTCAGAGTGGGGAAACCCGCTCTGATTTTATGTTGGTTGGCATAACCAAAATATATTCAAAATCTGCGAGAATTGTTTGATAAAGAACAAAAACGAACTTAAAACGCATATTTAAAAGAGTAAAAAATCAGTCACTACGTCTTATCGCGTTTTTTTAATCGCCAAGAGGGAGTAAAAGAGAAGAAAAAATGACGGGAAAATCATAACCACCCGCATAGCGGGTGGTTTGCTCTAGCCCTATAAGGGCATGTTACCGACTGCGCCTAAATGACGCCGCTTTCTCTTTGTTCAAGCTAAAGTGTCATTGTCTCTTTGGCTTACCCCTTGAAGGGGTCTCCATACTCTCGTGTACTTAATT
>NZ_JBFPEZ010000086.1:0-20655 GCF_040838225.1 Xenorhabdus sp. SGI246 | reverse complement strand
CCACACAGATTGTCTGATTAACTTGTTAAAGAGCGTTGGCAGAAGTTATCTCTCTTCTTGCCTGAGGTGCTGTATCTTACGCCTTCCTCTCAGCGTGTCAAGCCTTTATTTTCGTGGCCTTCAGCTCTTGTCACGCTGATTCATTTGTGTGTTCATCGTGACAACGGAGGCGCATTATAGGGACTTTTGTGATACTGGCAACAGTTATTTTAAAAAAATAACTCAATCGACCACTTTTCATCCAAAACAGGCTTTTTAGATATATTTTTGACCTAACAAATGAAAGAGAGGTGATTTTTTCACCCCTCTTTTTATCTTTGTAAGATTTTTTATATTGCTTAACGATATCACCACTCAATAATTGTCTATAAAAATAACCACCTGTAGAACATCACAAAGTGAATTGAGTAAAAAATGTTATTGTCTTGCAATAATATGGTCATTTTCCAAATCTAATGTGACCAATTTACCTGGCATCAATTTCCCTGAAAGGATCTGCTGAGCCAGCGGATTTTCAATCTCTTGCTGAATAGCTCGTTTTAATGGGCGCGCTCCATATACCGGATCAAAACCAGCGTCACTCAGTTTTTCCAAAGCTGGTAGAGTCATTGTGATTTGATAGCCACGTTCTTCCAAACGTTTATATAGACGCTGTAATTGGATATTCGCAATAGATTTCAAATGTTCTTTTCCTAGTGGATGGAATACAACAACTTCATCAACTCGGTTAATGAACTCAGGCCTGAAATGGCGGCCAACTATCTCCATCACCATCTCTTTCATTCCTACATAATCCAGTGCGCCAAAATGCTCCTGAATCATGTCTGAACCTAAGTTAGAGGTCATAATTACAACGGTATTACGAAAATCTACTGTTCTTCCTTGACCATCAGTCAAGCGACCATCATCCAAGACTTGTAGCAAGATATTGAAAACATCTGGATGAGCTTTTTCAACTTCATCTAATAAAATGACAGAGTAAGGGCGACGACGCACTGCTTCTGTCAGATATCCCCCTTCTTCATACCCAACATATCCGGGAGGAGCACCCACTAACCTTGAAACGGCATGCTTTTCCATAAATTCAGACATGTCGATACGTACCATTGCATCGTCACTATCAAACAGGAAATTAGCCAACGCCTTACATAACTCAGTTTTACCAACCCCTGTTGGCCCTAAGAACATGAAAGAACCTATCGGGCGGTTTGGATCGGACAGACCAGCACGGCTACGACGAATTGCATTCGACACAGCATCAACGGCCTCATTTTGCCCAATTACACGTTTGTGTAATTCATGTTCCATGCGCAATAATTTATCTTTTTCACTTTCCAACATTCTGGATACAGGGATTCCCGTCCAGCGAGCAAGAATTTCAGCAATTTCAGCATCAGTAACTTTATTACGCAACAGCCTCATTGGATGACTTTCTGCTGTGGTGGCAGCAGTAAGAAGTTTTTCCAATTCGGGAATTTTTCCGTACTGAATTTCTGACATTTTTGCCAAGTCACCGCTACGACGGGCTTTTTCTAACTCAATACGTGCATTTTCTAATTCAGCCTTGATGTTTTGAGTACCAGTAAGCTCGGCTTTTTCTGCTTTCCACTCTTCTTCCAGCTCAGAATATTCTCGTTCTTTTTCCACCAGCTCTTCATTCAACATATCTAAGCGCTTTTTACTGGCATCATCCGATTCTTTTTTTAAAGCCTGCTGCTCAAGTTTTAACTGAATAATTCGACGTTCCAGACGATCTAATGCCTCTGGCTTAGAATCCATCTGCATACGCAGACTGGCTCCAGCTTCATCAATTAAGTCAATCGCTTTGTCAGGTAACATACGATCAGAAATATAACGATGAGATAATGTCGCCGCAGCAACAATTGCTGGATCAGTGATTTGAACATGGTGGTGCAACTCATAACGCTCTTTAAGGCCACGTAAAATAGCAATAGTGTCCTCAACAGTAGGCTCCGCAACATAAACTTTCTGGAAACGGCGTTCTAAAGCTGCATCTTTCTCAATGTACTGACGATATTCATCTAATGTTGTCGCACCAACACAGTGCAATTCACCTCGTGCCAGTGCGGGTTTCAGCATGTTGCCAGCGTCCATAGCACCATCAGCTTTACCTGCACCTACCATCGTATGTAATTCATCAATGAACAGAATGACCGAACCTTCCTGTTTAACGAGATCATTCAAAACACCTTTCAAACGTTCTTCAAATTCGCCACGGTATTTAGCCCCCGCCAACAATGCTCCCATATCAAGAGATAGTACACGTTTATTTTTCAGTCCTTCAGGAACTTCACCATTAACAATACGTTGTGCCAGCCCTTCAACGATAGCTGTTTTCCCAACCCCAGGTTCACCAATCAGTACAGGATTATTCTTGGTTCGACGTTGTAATACCTGAATTGTTCGACGAATCTCTTCGTCACGTCCTATCACGGGATCTAACTTACCTTGTTCAGCCCGTTCAGTTAGATCAATTGTGTATTTTTTCAGGGCCTGACGTTGATCTTCGGCACCTTGGTCATTAACTTTTTCGCCACCACGCATCTTTTCTATGGCCTTAGTGATTTTATCTTTAGTTGCACCCGCGGCTTTCAATATGTCACTTAATGTGCCACGCTCTTCTAACGCTGCAAGAACAAAGAGTTCAGAAGAAATGAAATTATCACCTGCTTTTTGAGCAAGCTTGTCGCACAGATTTAAATAACGTCCTAACTCATTGGATACCTGCACATCACCGCCACTACCTTCCACTTTCGGAAATTTATCCAAAGCCAGGTTAAGCCGATCATTCAAGTTACCCGTATCAATCCCTGCGGACATTAATAAAGGACGAACGGAGCCTCCCTCCTGGTTAAGCAATGTGCTCATCAAGTGGACAGGTTCAATGAATTGATTATCACGCCCTAATGCAAGAGATTGGGCGTCAGCGAGAGCAAGCTGGAATTTATTGGTAAGACGATCCAGACGCATAACACCTCCAATACTGGTCAGAATTTGCTACTGGAGATTAAATAAGGTCATTCCTTAAATATTCAAGGTATTCTGAAAAGTTAATTGGAGACTTTATGCTATGCACCAAAGATCGTCCTGCGAGATAGGTTATCTCAACCAGATTAAAGTTGCCATACGTCCGGTGATACCATCACGACGATAAGAAAAAAAGTTCTTCTCCTCGGAAACCGTACAAGCAGTACCCCCAAAAATTTCATTTATTCCAATAGACTGCAACTTTAATCTAGCCAGTAAATAGATATTTGCCAAAAATTTAACACCATAAGGTGTAAAAGCTTGTTCCAGATTTGGATCGGTTGCTATAAAGGCGTCCATTACCTCACGCCCGACTTCAAATTTTCCAGGGCCAATAGCTGGCCCCATCCATGCACAGATCATGTCAGGTTTTGCACTGAATTGAGCTACCGTATTTTCCAGCACGCCGGCACATAATCCACGCCAGCCTGCATGAGCTGCTGCAACTTCATCGCCATTACTGGAACAAAAAAGTACAGGCAAACAATCCGCTGTCATTACAGCACAAACCTGCCCTGCTCTATTTGTGTAAACAGCATCAGCCCGTTTATCTTCCACTAATTGATCATCCAATCTGATGACACGCGTTCCGTGTACCTGATTCAACCAGATAGGTTGCTGCGGTAGATGAGCATATTCAACCAAGAGTTCGCTGTTCTTCTCTACGCATTCAGGGTCATCCCCAACGTGACCACCTAAATTCAGCCCATCATAAGGGGGCAGGCTGATACCTCCCATCCGGGTTGTACTACATGCACCAACGCTTTCAGGTTGTGCCCAGTCAGGAAAAATGAGTGGTGCCATTACCTACCAATCCATCTCGTCTTTGAAAGTTTCAGCATCTGCCTTCATTACATCAATAAGTCTAACCATGTCATCCGGTAACGCTGCGTGCCATTCCATTTCAATACCTGTTATCGGATGATAAAGACGTAACATAGTGGCATGCAATGCCTGGCGATCAAAGTTGCGCATCACTTCGCGAAATTCTTCAGAAGCCCCTTTCAGAGGACGAGGCCGACCGCCATATAGCGGGTCACCAACCAGTGGATGTTTAATATGGGACATATGCACACGGATTTGGTGTGTTCTGCCTGTTTCCAGACGCAAACGCAAACGAGTATGCGCCCGGAAATGTTCCATGATTCGGTAGTGAGTCACTGCTGGTTTACCCATTGGATGAACAGCCATATGCGTCCGTTTTGTTGGGTGACGGGATATCGGTTCCTCCACTATTCCACCCGCAGTCATATGTCCCAAAGCGATAGCTTCATATTCACGGGTAATTTCACGCAATTGCAAGGATTCCACCAAACGAGTCTGCGCTGGTACTGTTTTTGCGACAACCATCAGACCCGTAGTGTCTTTATCAAGACGATGCACGATGCCAGCACGGGGAACATCTGCAATTTCAGGATAACGATATAGCAGAGCATTCAATATTGTACCATCAGGATTCCCAGCACCAGGATGTACAACCAAATCACGTGGTTTATTAATGACCAGTATATCGTCATCTTCATAAACAACATTTAGTTCAATATCTTGTGGCTCCCAACGAGTATCCTCTTCAATAATAGCATCAATGGAAATTTCTTCGCCGCCCAATACTTTTTCTTTTGGCTTATTAATCAATTTGCCGTTAACCTGAACTTTGTCGTGCAAAATCCACTCTTTTATCCGTGATCTTGAATAATCAGGGAACAATTCAGCCAAAGCTTGATCTAAACGTTGACCAAGCTGAGATTCAGCGACTGTTGTATTAAGTCGTATTTGTTGTGCCATATATAATTTCTATATTTTACGTTGAGTTTTGACGGCGAGGCCGTTTCATTTAAAATAGTGTACTATTGTAACTCTATCTTTTGCCGGGAGCTTCACGGATAGTCCTTCGCGGATAGTCTCCCAGAAAACAATCAGAGGGTAATCAACACGTGATGATTCGCATGAAATATCTGTTGGCTTCGGCCACATTGAGTCTAGTTTTATCTGGATGCTCCAGCAACAAAGATGCTGTTCCTGATATCCCACCATCTCAAATTTATTCAAATGGGCAGGAAAAACTACAAAACGGTAACTATAAATTGGCTATTAAGCAATTGGAATCCCTTGATAACCGCTACCCTTTCGGGCCGTATTCTCAACAAGTTCAGCTTGACTTGATCTATTCGTATTATAAATCAGCAGAATTTCCTCTCGCGCTTGCATCTGCTGAACGTTTCATGCGTCTGAATCCAACCCATCCTAATATCGACTACGTACTGTATATGCGGGCTCTGGTGTTACAAGCGATGGATGATAATCTCTTACAGGATTTTTTGGGGATTGACCGTTCAGACCGTGATCCTGAAAATGCGCGAGCGGCTTTCCGCGATTTCAAACAGTTAGTGCGCTACTATCCTAACAGTCAATATGCTGCAGATGCTTATAAGCGTTTAATTTTCCTCAAAGAGCGTTTAGCTAAACATGAGCTTGCAGTTGTGCAATATTACACTAAACGTGGTGCTTATGTGGCAGTTGTCAATCGTGCCGAACAAATGTTACGTGATTATCCCGATACGCATTCAACCAGAGAATCTCTGACTTACATGGAGAAAGCATATCAAGCATTAGGGCTTAAAACCGAAGCAGATAAAGTTGCAGCATTAATTGCAGCTAATCCGGTATAGAGTTTCAAAAAAGTATCAAATAACAAAAACAGCAGTTATCTGTATAGCTGCTGTTTTTTTGGCATCATTACCCCGTGAAACCAATTTAAATTTTGGAATTGTTAACTGAGTTGATAATACCATAACTAATCGATAATGACGTATAACGCCTCTCTTAGCAACAAGTATTACCCATATCTTTATTGTGAATCACAATTTCACCAATCCACTTCTAAATCTCTTAATAAAAGTGATTTAGATCATTCTTTTTCCGTAAAAGAGCGTTATGCTGAAGTCATCGAAGACGGAGTAACATAAAGAGGTAACTATATGTTAGTAAATATTACCAGCAAACAAATGGAAATTACCCCCGCAATTCGTAGCCATGTAGAAGACCGTCTAAACAAGTTGAATAAATGGCAAGTTAATCTAATCAATCCACATATTGTACTTTCAAAAGAACCCCAAGGATTCTTGGTTGATGCCACAATCGGCACACCAAATGGTACATTAGTTGCCAGTGCCAAACATGAAGATATGTATGCAGCTATCAATGAGTTGCTGACAAAATTAGAACGCCAACTTAATAAAGTTCAGCATAAAGGAGAAGCTCGTCGAGCAGATCATAGTGTGAAAGAGTCCAATCTTAATTTAGAGATGTAACTACCATTTTTATTTTCTTAGCGCGCTCAATGAGCGCGTTTTTACTGACTTCCTCCTTCAATACCCAATAGATTTCAAGATATAACTAATAAAACTGCAACTTAAAAAACAACGGGTATGTTGACATACCGCACCAAATAGGTTAATTAAAGAATACTATTCATTCTGCAAAAAATAAGATATATACAGACGATATGATTGCTACCTTGTTCCTCTCCTTTTTCTTTTTTGCCTTCCCATGAGGAGGTTTTTCGTTTTAAAAATAAAAAGAAGATGAACAGAAAAACCTCCCTACCGATGGGAGGTTTTTTATTTTATAGGCCACAGCTTATATACCCAATAGACTTAAGACAGTAATTTGAAAGATAAAAATTATTTCTATAATAAAAATGTCAGGAATATACTATGGAACAAGATTTAATTAACCTCCGTCAAGAAATTAGTGATATTGATGCAAATTTACTGGATCTACTCGCAAAACGCCGACAATTAGCCAGTGACATTGCACAAACCAAACTTCTCGATCATCGCCCGATACGAGATAAAAATCGAGAACGGGAACTACTGGATGTGTTAATTAATAAAGGTAAATCTCGAGGGTTAGACGGATTTTATATTACCCGCTTGTTCCAAATGATCATTGAAGATTCTGTATTAACACAACAAGCATTGTTACAGCAGCATCTGAACCAAACACCTTATGATACCGCCCGGATTACCTTTCTTGGTCCCAAAGGCTCTTACTCTCACCTTGCCGCACGCCAATTTTCCGCACGCCATTTCAATCAATTAATTGAATGTAGCTGCCACAAATTTGCAGATATCTTTTCATTAGTGGAACTTGGCCAAGCGGATTACGGTATTCTGCCTCTCGAAAATACCAGTACCGGAGCAATCAATGATGTTTACGATCTATTACAGTACACCCCATTATCTTTGGTCGGGGAGATCACTCTACCTATCAACCACTGTTTACTGGTTGCCAAAGAAAGTGATACTTCGAAAATAAAGACGGTATACAGCCATTCCCAACCTTTCCAACAATGCAGCCAATATCTCAATCAATTTCCAGACTGGAATATTGTCTACTGTGAAAGTACAGCTGCTGCTATGCAGAAAGTAACCGAATTGAATTCCCCAGAAGTAGCAGCATTGGGAAGTGAAGCCGGAGGAGCGCTTTATGGTCTACAGGTTTTAGAAAATAATCTGGCAAACCAACAAAACAACAGTACTCGGTTTATTGTTGTCGCCCAAAAACCTATTGAAGTATCAGATCAGGTTCCCGCTAAAACAACTTTTATCATGTACACAAGACAACAGGCAGGTGCTCTGGTCGATGCACTCATTATCTTAAAAAAACACGATATTATTATGAGTAAATTGGAGTCACGCCCAATAAATGGTAAACCGTGGGAAGAGATGTTTTATATTGATGTTCAAGCCAATTTGCGTTCTATGAAAATGCAACAAGCGCTTAAGGAACTATCTGAAATTACTCGCTTCTTGAAAGTATTGGGGTGTTATCCCTCAGAAAACGTGATCCCAGTAGATCCATTCTAAGATAGAAAACCGGATGGCAACATCCGGTCTCCTTTCTCCATATTCAAACTATTATACCCGGCTATCATTGGCTTGCTGTAAAAGCGTTCTACTTTCTTTCATAAATCGATTGGCCTCATCACCAAACCATTCACTCACCTGATTAAAACTCGTAATAAATGCTGTTTTGTCCTTATTCTCCAGTAATTCCAAGGCTTGTCCGAAGCTCTGGTGATAACGACGGATCACCTCAATATTTTCAGAACTGGACATAATAATATCAGCATATAACTGCGGATCTTGCGCAAATAACCGCCCAACCATGGCGAGTTCCAGCCGATAAATAGGTGAAGACAGTGATAATAATTGCTGCAAGTCGATATTTTCTTGTGCAAGATGTCGGCCATAAGAAAACGTCGTGAAGTGACGTAATGCCTGAATAAAACTCATGTTTTTATCATGCTGTTCCGCACTGATTTTATGTAATCGTGCACCCCACACCGATATTTGTTCCAAAAACCATTGATATGATTCTGGTTGGCATCCATCACAGTAAACAACAACCTGTTTAGCAAAACTTCCCACATCAGGCCCAAACATCGGGTGTAATCCCAAAACTGGTCCTTTATGCACATCAAGCATAGCCTGAAGTGGTTTCTGCTTAATAGAAGCCAAATCTACCAAGATACATTGTTCTGGCAAGGGTGGTAAACGGTGGATAATCGCTTCAGTTAAATGGATTGGTACGCTGACGATGACCATACCAGCATCAGCTAATATATGTTCAGCCTGATCCCAATCATCTGCCTCAAGGGTCCGAATCTCATAACCTGACAAGGTCAGCAATCGATTAAATAACCTTCCCATCTTCCCAGAACCCCCAACAATAACGATAGGCCCCATTTGAAAGTTGAGTTTTTTAAAGCCCTTATCATTTTCACTGACATAGGATTCCCGCATAATACGGCGCAGAATATCTTCAATTAAGTCTGGAGAAATCCCCAATGTTTCTGCCTCTTGACGGCGAGAAGCTAACATGCTGGCCTCTCGTTCAGGTGCATATATCGGCAAGCCAAGTTGACTCTTAATTTCCCCCACTTCCGCTACCAGAGCCATGCGTTTAGCCAGTAAGCTCAATAGAGCCTTATCTACCTTATCAATTTGCTCCCGCAATTGAGATAATTCTGCTGCCATATCAATTATCCTGCCTGTTGCATCATTATGTTACGTTTTGATAAGTGAGGTTTGATTTGCCGATGTAAATTTCTTAATAGCTGTTCAGTCATCTGCCAACTGATACAAGCATCAGTGACTGATACCCCATATCGCATTTCAGAACGAGGTAATTCTGAAGACTGGTTCCCTTCATTAATATGGCTTTCCAACATAATACCAATAATGGATTGGTTTCCAGCCATAATCTGTTCAGCAACAGAATCCACCACGACGCTTTGACGGCGAAAATCTTTATTAGAATTGCCATGACTACAATCAATCATCATTGATGGCACCAACCCCGCCTCAATCATTTGATTTTCGCAGTCACACACATGTTCAGGACCGTAATTAGGTTCTAACCCACCACGCAAGATTACATGACCGTTCGGATTCCCCTGAGTTTGTAGCAGACAAACTTGGCCTGACTGATTTATTCCCATAAAGCGATGTGGCATAGCAGCGGCTTTCATGGCGTTAATGGCCGTATTTAAATTACCATCAGTGCCATTTTTAAAACCTACTGATACAGATAACCCTGAGGCCATCTCACGATGAGTCTGGGATTCTGTTGTTCTTGCTCCGATTGCTGACCAACTGAAAAGATCACCCAAATATTGGGGGTTATTAGGATCAAGCGCTTCATTTGCCAATGGCAATCCCATTTCTACTAAGTTCAGTAATAAACGGCGGGCGATATGTAACCCAGCATCCATATCAAACGATCCATCCATATAAGGATCACTAATTAAACCTTTCCAACCAACTGTGGTGCGGGGTTTTTCAAAATAGACACGCATAACAATATACAGGCAATCACTTAGTTCGGCAGAAAGTGATTTCAAGCGATGAGCATAATCAAGGGCAGCTTCTACATCATGAATGGAGCACGGGCCGCATACTACCAGCAAACGAGGATCATTGTGATGGATGATATTGGCAATAGTATTACGTGCGTTTGTAATGGCATGCCGATCGCTGCTACTCAATGGATATTTTTGCTTCAGCTCTTCTGGTGTAATAAGAATCTGCTCATCAAGAATATGAATGTTATTAAGCGCATCTTTTTGCATGATCATTTTTCATACCTGTTTTGTTTGTCTGTTTAACGTTGTTTTTAATGTTTGACAAATAACATACCATGCTTCGTAAAGAATACAATCCAATCGTTTATATATTTTTACGACAATGTAAACTATGATTTACATAACATTTATTTCGTAATTAAAATTAATAAATATATTAATAATTTCAATATATTTTAATTTTCACAATAAATATATTAGTTATCATTAATGTTAACAATTGAATCATAAAGTTTCACAACAACACTTACAATAGAAATATTTTATTTACCATTCATAATTTATTTATAAGAAAGATAAATTACTTTTAAAATCATGTGGTAAAAATAAGATCTCAATCCCATTTTTATATTTTTATTTTCATAATATTAATATGCGTTTTTTGTGTTGGATTGAAACTATAAAACAACACTTATATAGAATAGTTGAATAACTCTGCTTAAAACGGCTGAGTTATCAGCTTTTATTTCTTACTCATTTATTAAGGATAGATATGATAACGCTGCAATTTGCCATAATAATTATATGCTTATTGATAGGTACGCGTTATGCGGGCATGGGATTGGGGCTGATCAGTGGTATCGGACTTTTTATACTGACATTTGTTTTTGGATTGGAACCAGGTAAGCCCCCAGTTGATGTGATGCTCACTATTCTTGCCGTTATCGGTTGTGCATCAGTGTTGCAAACTGCCGGCGGGCTAAACGTCATGATGCAATGTGCTGAACGTCTTCTACGCCGCCATCCGCAACATATTACTATCCTGGCTCCACTAACGACATGGATGTTAACGTTCCTCTGTGGTACTGGTCATGTAGTCTATACCATGTTTCCAATCATCGGTGACATTGCCTTAAAAAAAGGTATCCGCCCTGAACGTCCAATGGCTGTTGCTTCTGTTGCCTCTCAGATGGCAATTACAGCTTCTCCCGTTTCTGTTGCTGTTGTTTCTTTAGTGTCAATTATTGCTGCCAGTCATGGTATTGGGCGTATTTACGGAATCTTAGAAATTCTGACAGTTTCAATTCCTGCATCACTGACAGGAGTGATACTTGCTGCACTATGGAGTTTGCGTCGTGGCAAAGATTTGGATAAAGATGAAGAATTCCAAGAGAAAATTAAAGACCCCAAACAACGTGAGTTTATCTATGGCAGTTCAGAAACCTTATTAGATCAAGTATTTCCTAAACAAGCTTACAGAGCAACCTGGATCTTCTTCGCCGCAATTGCAGTGGTAGTATTGTTTGGTGCATTTACAGAATTACGCCCTTCTTTCGAAATCAAAGGAGAATTAAAACCGCTTTCCATGAATCTGGTTATCCAGATGATGATGTTAATTGCTGGTTCTATTATTTTAATAACATGTAAGGTCAAAACCAGTGAAATCGCCAATAGTGCCGTGTTTAAAGCAGGAATGGTTGCGATATTCTCGGTCTTTGGCGTGGCATGGATGAGTGATACGTTTTTCCACACCCATTTAGGCGAACTGAAACTGGTATTAGACAATGTCGTACAAACAAGCCCCTGGACTTATGCGTTAGTATTGTTCCTGGTATCAAAGTTGGTTAACAGCCAAGCCGCAGCTTTAACTGCAATCGCACCAATGGGATTACAACTTGGTGTTGATCCTAAACTTTTAATCGCATTCTTCCCGGCAGCCTACGGCTATTTTGTTTTACCCACCTACCCTAGTGATCTGGCATGTATTGGGTTTGACCGCTCCGGGACAACAAGGATCGGAAAATTTATCATCAACCATAGTTTCCTTGTTCCGGGCTTGATTGGTGTCTGCAGTGCTTGTGCTGTGGGGTATATTTTAGTGAGTACCTTTATGTAATTTGCTCTGTATGCTCATAATATAAAAAAGCTCATAAAAATAACTCTCTGATTGCGCGCTATTTATTTTTCTACAAAAAACCGGATAGTAAAAGGCCGGAAAATTCCGGCCTTCAACGATAACTTTCGGATGTAGCAAAAGCGTATTATTTAGCGTTCAGACGCTCTTTAATACGAGCCGCCTTACCAGAACGCTCACGCAGGTAGTACAGTTTAGCTCTGCGAACAGCACCACGACGTTTAACGCTGATGCTGTCTACGACTGGGGAGTGAGTCTGGAATACACGCTCAACGCCTTCGCCGTTAGAAATCTTACGAACAGTGAATGCAGAATGCAGACCGCGGTTACGAATCGCGATAACCACGCCCTCGAATGTCTGCAGACGCTTTTTAGAACCTTCAACGACCCATACCTTAACTTCCACGGTATCACCCGAACGGAATGAAGGTACGTCTTGCTTCATCTGCTCTTGTTCAAGTTGTTTAATAATATTGCTCATAATAACTCTCTTACCCTAGGTAAACTGATATATCAAAGACATTCCTTCATAGGATATGTCTGGATTAATTCGTCGCCTGATCCTGATATTCCCGCTGGAATTCAGCCAGCAACATCCTTTGCTCGTCAGTCAGAGCTAGGCTTTCTAGAAGTTCGGGCCTTCTTAACCAAGTGCGGCCAAGCGATTGTTTCATGCGCCAGCGATTAATTTCTGCATGGTTTCCTGATAGTAAAACAGGCGGAACTTCCATCCCATCCAACACTTCAGGGCGGGTATAATGCGGACAATCCAATAGCCCATCAGCAAACGAGTCTTCCTCTGCCGATGCCTGACGACCCAATACTCCAGGAATAAACCGGGATATAGAATCAATCATTGCCATAGCCGGGATTTCTCCCCCACTGAGAACGTAATCACCAATAGACCATTCTTCGTCAATTTCGGTTTGGATGACACGCTCATCAATACCTTCATAACGACCACAAACCAGAATTAATTTCTTGTTTACCGCCAGTTCACAAACTCCCTGTTGATCAAGTTTGCGCCCTTGAGGTGATAGATAAATCACCTTTGCATCAACACCTGCCGCAGCTTTGGCAGCATGGATGGCTTCCCTTAATGGTTGCACCATCATCAGCATGCCTGGACCACCGCCATAAGGGCGATCATCTACAGTACGATGCCTGTCGTAGGTAAAATCCCTCGGACTCCAGCAATCGACACTAAGCAGGCCATTTTTCACTGCCCGACCAGTTACCCCGTAATCGGTTATTGCGCGGAACATTTCAGGAAACAGGCTAATCACCCCAATCCACATACAGCGTCCCACTCCTAAACCGTTTTACCGGAGATTAAAAACCAGGATCCCAATCTACTTCAATAGTTTTAGTAGCGAGATCAACTTTCTTGATAACCTGCCCATCAAGAAACGGAACTAACCGCTCCTTGATACCGAATGCATCTTTCAGGTTTGCCTTTATCACCATGACATCGTTAGACCCTGTTTCCATCATATCTTGGACGGTTCCAAGGTTATAACCAGCCGTATTAGTTACCTGGCATCCCATAAGGTCTTTCCAGTAATAATCACCGGCTTCCAGTTCTGGTAATTTAGATGAATCCACCACTAATTCACAGTTAGTGAGTAAATTCGCGGCTTCCCGATCATCAATACCTTTGATTTTGATGATCATATCCTGATTGTGGTATTTCCACGCTTCCAGATCAATGTGTTGCCATTGACCAGCACGCTGGATAAACCATGGTTGATATTCAAAAATGTCTTCGGCTTGTTCGGTGGAAGAAAAAACTCTGAGCCAACCACGTATGCCATACGCTGACCCCAGTTTTCCCAACACGATTGGATCAACAGGGTACTCCAGGCCAGATTGTTTGCTCATTGTTACCACCGCGACAGATTAAGCTGCTTTTTTAGCGTCTTTGATCAGTGCAGCAACACGATCAGACACAGATGCACCCAGACCAACCCAGTGTTCGATACGGTCCAGATCTAAACGCAAAGTTTCAGCTTTCCCTGATGCGATAGGGTTGAAGAAACCAACGCGCTCAATAAAGCGACCATCACGCGCACTGCGGCTGTCAGTCACTACTACTTGATAAAACGGACGCTTTTTTGCGCCGCCACGAGCTAAACGAATTGTTACCATAACATCCTCATTAGTTAGCAAAACAACCAGACTCCATCGAGGAATGGAGTCCGGCTGTCCATTAAAAAGCCCGAAAATTTTACTCACTTTGGCGCAAAAAGCAATCCAAAGAGCATTTTCTTTCGAAATTTTGTTGATTATCGCCCCATAAGCCCAGGTGGCAACATACCTTTCATGCCACGCATCATTTTCGCCAGGCCACCATTCTTCATCTTTTTCATCATGCGCTGCATTTCATCAAACTGTTTCAGTAAGCGGTTGACATCCTGCACCTGTGTACCAGAACCCATTGCGATACGACGTTTGCGTGAGCCTTTGATAATTTCTGGTTTTTCACGCTCTTTGCGGGTCATTGAGTTAATGATGGCTTCCATTTTAACCAGAATTTTGTCATCCATTTGGGATTTAACCGCATCAGGGACCTGGGACATACCTGGCATTTTGCTCAACATGCTTGTCATGCCACCCATATTGCGCATTTGTTTAAGCTGTTCGAGAAAATCATTTAAATCAAAACCATCCCCTTTCTTCAGTTTTGATGCCAGCTTTTCCGCTTGAGTGCGGTCAACCTTACTTTCAATCTCTTCAATCAGTGAAAGCATATCCCCCATTCCCAAGATCCGGGATGCGATACGATCAGGATGGAAAGGCTCCAAGGCATCAGTTTTTTCACCGACACCAAGGAACTTAATTGGCTTGCCTGTGATATGTCGAATAGAAAGAGCGCCACCACCACGAGCATCACCATCAACTTTGGTCAGAACAACTCCTGTTAATGGCAGTGCTTCATTAAATGCTTTTGCCGTATTCGCAGCATCCTGCCCCGTCATTGCATCGACAACAAACAAAGTTTCGATAGGGTTAGCTGCAGCGTGAACTTCTTTAATTTCATCCATCATAGCTTCATCGACATGCAGACGTCCTGCGGTATCGATCAAAAGCACATCGTAGAATTTCAGCTTAGCGTGTTGGGTTGCTTTGTTGACAATATCAACTGGTTTTTCTTGCGGATCTGATGGGAAAAAATCAATTCCAACAGTTTCAGATAATGTTTCAAGCTGTTTGATCGCTGCCGGACGGTATACGTCAGCAGAAACCACCAAGACTTTTTTCTTATTTTTTTCTTTTAGCAGCTTGCCCAATTTTGCGACACTGGTTGTTTTACCAGCACCTTGCAAACCTGCCATAAGAACCACCGCAGGGGGTTGTACAGCAAGATTTAGCTCGCTGTTTACCTCCCCCATCGCCTTCACTAGTTCATTTTGAACTATTTTGACGAATTCTTGTCCAGGAGTTAGACTTTTGTTAACTTCGTGCCCTACCGCGCTTTCTTTGACTCTTGAAATAAAATCACGCACTACAGGCAATGCAACATCTGCTTCAAGTAAAGCCATGCGAACTTCACGCAGCGTATCTTTAATATTATCTTCAGTCAGCCGTCCACGACCGCTGATATTGCGCAATGTGCGCGATAGTCTGTCAGTTAAATTATCAAACATTGTCTCAGCTCAGATATCTACAAGTGGGTCTACCTGTAAGGCAAATTTAGCGGATTATAACACGATGATGATGTAATCTCTGCAAAGAGATTCCCAACTATAGCTAACAACGGTTGGAGGCTATCTCTGCTGACGGTATACTTGAATTTTGAGTTAACTTTAGCACTATTAACTCTAACACTTTTTCTAACACTATTGCGAAAACGAAAAACTTTATGCAGGTATTTTCAATCATTGCCTTACTTGCTTATCTCATTAGCCTGATGCTTATCGTACCGGGCTTATTACGGCAACAAAACAGCTATCAAAAACTGGCTCTATTTTTCGCAACTGTTGCACTGATCAACCATGCGATAGCCTTAAAGTATCAGGTTTTTCATGTCAGCAGTGGCCAAAACCTAACTCTATTGAATTTAGGCTCTATTGTCAGTTTACTCGTCTGCATTATTATGACTATTGTTGCCTTTCATGGCCGTGCATGGTTTTTACTGCCCATTATTTACAGTTTTGCCATGATAAATTTGATTCTGGCCAGTATGATGCCTGGTGAATTCATTACACATCTTGAGAAGAGTATCGGGCTATTTATACATATTGGGTTAGCATTACTTGGGTATGCCACTCTACTTATTGCCGCACTTTATGCATTACAAGTTGGCTGGCTGGATTACCGACTGAAAAAGAAAAAACTGACTTTTTCTTCTGGCATACCTCCATTAATGACCATTGAACGCAAAATGTTTCGCATTACCCAAATCGGCGTAATCTTACTAACATTGACGTTATGTACAGGCATCATGTATATGGATGATATTTTCAATAAAGAAAATATCCATAAATCGGTTTTGTCTATCATTGCATGGTTTATCTACGTCATCCTGCTCTGGGGACACTACCATGAAGGATGGCGCGGCAAACGTGTCATTTGGTTCAATCTGATTGGTGCATTTATCCTGACGCTTGCTTTTTTCGGCAATCGGTTATTACAGGAATTCTTGATTTATTAAGTAGTAAATAATCACTGTAGCCAGTTTATATAAACATTAGGAAGGAATTCTGCTTTGGAGCATGTCTCAACAGGCACATTAATTATTATTCTTGTCATCATGGTTATCATTTCTGCCTACTTTTCTGCCTCAGAAACTGGCATGATGACAATAAACCGTTATCGCTTACGTCATTTGGCAAAACAAGGTAGCAATTCCGCACGGAGAGTCGAATCACTACTCAGCCATCCTGACAGGCTAATCAGCCTGATTCTAATCGGTAATAACCTTGTCAATATCTTGGCATCTTCACTGGCTACCATTGTTGGCATGCGTCTTTATGGTGATGCAGGGGTTGCAATTGCAACCGGTATACTGACCTTCGTGATTCTGGTTTTTGCTGAAGTTATGCCCAAGACGATCGCAGCGCTCTATCCGGAAAAAGTTGCATTCCCAAGCAGCTTTCTACTGCGACCTTTACAAAAGATCATGCTGCCTCTCGTTTGGGCATTTAACAAGATCACTTTGCTGTTTATGCGTTGTCTGGGGATCAAAATTTCCGACATTCGCAATGACGCGGTTAGTAAAGATGAGCTTCGGACGATTGTGAATGAATCAAACACCAATCTCTCGCGCCGCAACCAGGATATGCTTATCTCAATACTGGATCTTGAAAAAGTCACTGTTGGCGACATCATGGTGCCCCGTAATGAGATTGTTGGTATTGATATTAACAGTGACTGGAAATCTGTTATACGGCAGTTGACTCATTCACCACACGGCAGAATAGTGTTGTACCGGAATTCTCTGGATGATGCTATTGGTATGCTACGAGTACGTGAAGCCTATCGTCTGATGATGGAGAAAAAGGAATTCACGAAAAAGAACTTGATCAAAGCAGCAGATAAAATTTATTTCATTCCCGTTAGTACTCCATTGAATACCCAGTTAGTTAACTTCCAACGTAATAAAGAAAAAGCAGGCTTAATCGTTGATGAATATGGAGATATTCAGGGATTAGTCACTGTAGAAGATATTCTGGAAGAAATTGTCGGAGAGTTTACCACTTCTATGTCTCCTACTCTGGCAGAAGAAGTCTTACCACAAAGTGATGGCACTGTTTTAGTTGATGGCACCGCCAATATCCGTGAGTTAAACAAAGCATTTGGCTGGACATTACCTGCTGACGGGCCAAGAACAATGAATGGTATGATCCTGGAAGAGTTGGGCGAGATCCCCGAATTGAATGTTCAGGTACAAATTAATGAGTATAATTTTGAAATTCTTTCTGTGAATGACAATGTTATTAAAAAGGTACGTGTAATTCCGATGAAACAGGAAAAAGAGAAAAGTATTAAAATTCAGTAAAGAATAACTCAAAATTGCAAATCTGGCCGTAAGACAAAATTTTTACGGCCAGTATAGCGTATGCAATATCAGTTATAGTTTCTTAAAAAGATGCTTTTAGAAAAAAATATTACAACAAATTAGCACCGTCTTTCTACTACACTTGTAGCTCAACCAGTTTTTCTTCCGGCAAAGCCAATTCATCATTTTGGTTAATACGAACATCTGCATCAAGAATGTGGCGAGCGATATCTTGTGCTTCTTGCAGAGAGTGCATCTGATACGTACCACATTGATAAATATTCAACTCAGGGATTTGCTTCTGATCCTGAACTTTCAATACATCAGCCATAGCAGCTTTCCAAGCTTCCGCTACTCTAAGTTCAGCTGGTGCACCAATCAAGCTCATGTAAAAACCAGTACGGCATCCCATTGGAGAAATGTCGATAATCTCAACACCCTCACCATTCAAATGGTTACGCATAAAACCGGCAAACAAGTGTTCAAGTGTATGAATCCCTCTTTCCGGCATGACCTCTTTGTTAGGAATGCAAAAGCGCAAGTCAAATACCGTGATAGTATCACCATGGGGTGTTTTCATCGTCTTGGCAACTCTAACGGCTGGCGCAGACATCCGGGTATGGTCAACTGTAAAACTGTCCAATAAAGGCATGATCCTACCTCCTCAGGCATCAGATTTTTTTGCAAAAATTTTTTCAAATAGATGAAACCTTTTTATTTACGGCTGGTCTTAAGATATGAAGACGCGCAAAATTGTTATCATCCTTATTTTTCTAAGAGACTTTATTTGGTTTCGGCCACCAAACGGTGGCCATTTTTCTTTATCTAAGACTCAGCATGTAATTTTAGATAATCTTCAAAACTTATACTGTCTTGTTGTTCCAGATAATGTTGCCGTTCTACCGAAATTTGACGTTCCACAGAAAAACGCTCATCATTCAATATACTATACGGTTCATTAACCAGTTCCAGATAATACTTGTTTGCCAGTTCTAGACCAAAGCCAACAATCCCCTGAGTTTTCATTCGATCTAATACACGGGCTGAAAATGTTAATGATGGGTCCTCAAACAGACCAACCAACTCTCTACAGACTGACTGATATTGCGTTCCAGAGCAGCTATCCAAGACCTCAGCGACACGCTCTAAATCTGCAAATAACTCCTGTCCAACTATCTTCAGTGGCTGTTGCTTTGCTCCACAGCCAATACCAATATCCAAGTTTGGTCTGCGTCCTTCCAGGATCACCTTATTCCAGTTTTTACGACAACAGTCCAACTCTTCATCACTCATTTTAGGTGAATCGGCTACAGCACACCATATCAAGAATAGATCGAGAAAACGGAGCTGTGTTTCATCAACACCAATCGCTGTGAATGGATTTATGTCCAGAGAACGAACTTCTATATATTCTACACCACCACGAAGTAAAGCATCGGAAGGTGATTCCCCTTCTCCAGTTACCCGCTTAGGACGAATCGGTGCATATAGTTCATTTTCTATTTGAAGAACATTGGTATTGAGTTGTAGGTACTTACCCTCTTTTTTAAGCCCCAGAGCTGCAAATTCTGCTGATGGCTTATGAATTGCTTTCTTCAAGCCCGCAACATACGTATGAAGATTGTTGAAAGTAATATTCAGATCACTCTGTGATTTGTTGGTATACCCCAAATCACTCATCCTCAAAGAAGTCGCATAAGGTAAGTAACAAGTTCCTTTTTCTGTCTGTTCAAAGGATAACGCAGTATCTCTTCCACGTAAAAATGAGGAGCAAATCGCCGGGGATGCACCAAACAAATAAGGGATTACCCAACCAAATCGGTAATAATTACGGATCAGTTTAAAATATCCGTCCGAAATTTGTTCTTTTCCACTTTCAGCATCTTTTACACCTAACCACGCCTGCCAAAAACTTATCGGCAATGAAAAATTATAGTGCACGCCAGAGATAGTTTGCATTAATGCACCATAACGATTTTTCAATCCCTCTCTATACAGAGTCTTAAAGCGCCCTATATTCGACTTGCCATATTGCGCCAGAGTGATGTCTTCTTCCTTATCAATGAAGCATGGCATACTCAAAGGCCAAGTCTTTTCATTTATCAGATTTTTCGCAGTATATCGATGTAAATCTTTAAGAAAATCAAGGGTTCTTTTTATATCACTATCAACAGGAGTAATAAACTCCAATAAAGATTCAGCAAAATCGGTTGTAATCCATTTATGTGTTAAAGAAGCACCAAGTGGTTCTGGATGCTTTGTCATAGCTAAATGACCATCTGGAGTAACACGCAAAGTTTCACGCTCAACACCGCGACAAATACCATCTAAAACGGTTGGGTTTGCCTCTAACCATGACAATGCTTTTGATACATCCGGGATCAATTTGACCTCCCGTGGAGTTTTAAGAAGATTATTACTGAGCGTTTACTTTATATCAAACAAGTCAAGTTGTCGCTGATTACGTAGTCCTGATGATATGTTATTGAACAAACTATAATCATCGAATGGTAAAGAAAATATAATGTATAACAGAATAAAAATGAAAAACCCCTGTCTTGATAAGACAGGGGCTCACTCAAAATGGCGCATCCGGGAGGA
>NZ_JBFPEZ010000085.1:0-21168 GCF_040838225.1 Xenorhabdus sp. SGI246 | reverse complement strand
CATGAGTTTTCCGGCCCGCCATCGGCCTAATGGGATCCCCTCACGGGTGACTATCGAGGCAATCGTTCGTGCTCCGGCAGAACCGTGACTCTTGTCAAAGGCTTCACGAACCCGGCTTTTTAGCGTTACACGAGCAGAGTCTGGCCGCTTGACTCGCTTATGCCAGGCCTGATAACTACTGCGATGAACCCCGAACAGTTGGCAAAGGGAAGCCCCCGGATGATAATGCACTCTGAATTGCTCGATTAGCGAGAACTGTTCATGGAGTCCGACATCAAGAGTGCTGAGGCTTTTTTTAATACATCGTTTTCCATTTCAAGGCGTTGCAGTTTCTTTTTCAGTTCGCGTATTTCAATTTGCTCCGGCGTGATGGGTGAGGTTTTGGGTGATTGGCCTTGTCGCTCCTGTTTTAACTGGCGAACCCAAGATTCCCTTGCCGATTTACTCACATTCATAGCCTTCGCGGCTTCTCTTATACTGTAATGCTGGTCAAGGACTAGCTGGGCAGATTCCAGTTTAAATTCGGGGCTGAAACGTCTTTTCATCATGTCACCTATTTGCGTGTTGAAGTGAGAATATCACCTCTATAACGGTGACCAAAATCATTGGACCACATCACCCAAATGTGCAGTTACATAATCACGTAAGATATCGCGGGCGGCTTCAGCATCCCAATGGGCCCGTTCCAGAAAATATTGAATGCCATCTGGTGAGCGTTCACCCAGCCATTCAGCCAGTTGCCAGCCGTTTTACGTTCAACATCACTGAGTAATCCCCGAAGATAATCCAGACAACGTTGTTGAGAACTTGCAGAATGAAACAACGGAGCCAAGCGGAAATGGGCGGTCAGGAGCTCCTGTTCCCAGATATTGACAGGTGAAACCATGTGGCACCTCCCTTAGGGTTAGAAAGAAGGAAGATAGCTATATGACACAATACTCATTACGACTGTAGTACTAAACAAGGCGAATCAGTCCCATTGTATTATGTCGGTTGTCAGGAAACGAAGAATGATAAGGAACTGAGCTGGCATATCCTGACTTCAGAGTCGGTCACCTGTCAAGAAGATGCCTGCCGTATTCTGGATTATTATGAAAAACGCTGGCTGATTGAAGAGTTTCACAAAGCGTGGAAAAGTGGCGGAACTCAGGTCGAAGCACTGCGTATGCAAAGCAGAGATAATCTGGAAAAGATGGTAGTGATCCTGGCGTTTATCGCCGTGCGTGTTCATCAGTTGCGCTTTATTGTGGGCAAAGCAAGAAAAGAAAAAACTCCCTAAAACAGCGCCAAGCGTTTATTGGGCCTATATTAATTTGGGAAAGCTGGCAGGTTGGTATGACTCTAAGCGAAATGGCCGAGTCGGATGGGAAAGGAAAGGTTGTGGGAAGGATGGTTTATGCTGCAAACCATCCTTGAAGGTTATTTATTGTCTAAGTATCTTGATCTATGAAATATGATCAAGAGACAGGGCTGTGCCGGGGGGATATTTATTAAAGAGTGTGGTAGAAGGGCACATAAATTACTATGGAGTACCTTTTAATAGCCGAGCTCTTCACCAGTTTGTAGAAGAGGTGATACGCATGTGGCTCAAAATGCTCAGGCGGAGAAGTCAGCGACAGCGAATGAACTGGTCGAGATATAGCCGACTGGTGAAAAGCTGGATCCCCTCTCCCCGAATCGTGCATCCTTATCCTTTGCAACGCTTTTACGTCAAACACCCAAGGTAGGAGCCGGATGCGTTAGTCGCGCACGTCCGGATCTGTGCGGGAGGTAGTCGGTAACGGCTATTCCTACCGCGCCCCATCAAAAGACTGAATCGTAAAACAATCGGTTATTCCAAATCTGAAGAAATGCATGACAAAGTGATAGGGACGTTTATTGAACGTGAATACTATCTCACATAGCAAATCTAACTATTGGAATCATGACCCTGAATCGACGCCAGACCATCGGACTGATCCTCCGAAGAGCGACTTTCACGACGCAGGTTTTCATGATGAAGTATCGGATTTAATAAGTGCACTTTGTTGTTCATTCTATCGCTAATTTAACAAAGTGCTCCACAGATTTTTACGCTCTCTTTTTCCATCAACTAACTCACTGATAAGTAAATTTTAAATTGGAAAAATCATTTGTGATGCAGTTCACAACTAACATACTAATAAAAATTTCTTATTTATTACTTCTTTCGATATGTGTTAAAAAACATTTAAAATTAATGATTAATATAAAAAAAATAAAGATTGTTATTTAATTTTTTGTAATATAGTGACTTTAAAATTATGGATGGTATAAAAACTCAAATTATGATAAAAAAAATTGCTATTATTGGGCATTCATTTGAATTCCCATCAGTTAAAAATATTGATGATTTATGGACGGGTTTAATTAGTAAACGCTGTTTTTTTCATAACGATTCCTGTCTCGGCGATGAACACATCAATGCTTGGGGTGGTGTGGAAAATCTGAAGGGTTTTGACTATCACTTCTTTGGTTACTCTTATCATGAAGCCAGCAAAATAGATCCGCAGCACCGACATTTGCTGCAGCATTGCTGGTGGGCAATGGAAAATGCCGGCTATATGAACAGGGAGTCGTTACCGATTACGGCGGTATTCGCTTCGGCTAGTGAGAACCATTATCTGTTGCAAAATCTGGCAGGTGAACTGCAAGCCGGAACGGAAAATGAGGCCTTGCTAGGTAATCTTCCGGACTTCCTAGCCACCCGCATTGCTTGGAAACTCGGCACGACAGGCCAGGCCTTTTCCGTACAGTGTGGATGCAGTTCCGGACTGGCGGCCCTCCACTAGGCCCGTGTTGCTTTATTAACAGGCCAGGCCGAGATGGCACTAGTGGGAGCAGTGTCACTGGCGGCACCTCACTGTGAGGGATACGATTATCTAGCTGGTGGAATACGGTCTGCAGATGGCAAGATCCGCGTTTTTGATCGTGATGCCAGCGGTACCGTCTTCACTAACGGTGTTGCCGCTCTGGTTCTCAAACCGTTGCATAAGGCACTTGAGGACGGTGATAATATTTCAGGTGTGCTGGAAAGTAGCGCCCTGAATAACGATGGCGCGGATAAAGCCGGTTTTACTGCACCCGCTGTATCCGGCCAGCGCCGCGTTATTCAGCGGGCAATGAAAATAAGCAATGTTGCGCCAGAAGATATTGCTTTATATGAAGCACACGGGACAGGTACCCGGTTAGGGGATCCTATTGAATTTGCAGCGATCCGGGAAGCATGGCCCATGGAAGCTGCTGCGGAACCTACCTGCGCATTGCAATCCGTGAAGGCTAATTTGGGACACCTGGATACCGTAAGCGGTCTCGCTGGCATCATTAAAGCCTGTCTTGTATTGAAGCATCGCCAGCTTCCCCCACAATTGTACTTTGAACATCTTAATCCACATATAACGCTGGAAGACTCGCCTTTCTTTATTAACACCGAACCCCGGGCACTGGCAGAAAATGCGCGTTACGCCTGCATCAGCGCATTGGGTATTGGTGGCACAAATGCCCATGTCATTTTGAGCGGTGCGCCTGTTTTGACGGCATTCCCCACTTCATCTTCTTCATCACATCTTTTTTTACTTTCGGCACCCAGCCAGAAAGCACTGGACAGGGTTCGGAATAGCTGGGCCGAATGGCAGGGAGATGACAGTGCCATTGAAAAGGCAGCCACGATGACCCGATTAGGAAGAACCGCTTTTCCTGTACGCCAGAGCTTTATTGCACGCAGCATTGCGGAACTGAAAGCGAGTGTAAAAAATGCGGGAAGCGGTGTGACTGTTCCGGATACCACGCCTTCCATCGTGATGATGTTTACCGGACAGGGTTCACAGTATGCAGGTATGGGTAAACAGTTATATGAATCTTCTGCTTACTTTCGCGAGAAATTAGATGAAAAATTAGACATTCTACACCAGCTATCGGGCAAGGATTATCGCGCGATATTATTCGAACTGCAGCATGAAATCCATATGCCTGAACATACCCAGCCTGGACTTCTGGCGCTGGAAGTTGCCCTGGCTGAGTATTTAAGCCATTGCGGCATCAGAGCTGACCTGATGCTGGGGCACAGTCTTGGCGAATATTCGGCAATGGTTGCGGCAAAGGCAATGAGCTTCTGGGATGCAGCAAGCTTGGTTATTGTCAGGGCTCAATTGATCCAACAGACAGCGCCCGGCGTTATGTGCAGCATCATGGCTGGCGCAGATATGCTGCCTTCACTTCTTCACGGGACAGAAGTCGATATTGCCGCAATCAACAGTGACACGTTAGGTGTTATTTCCGGCAGCGAAAATGAACTTTCCCGGGTTATGGCCCGTGCTCAGCAGGCAGGGATTTTTTGTCAACCTTTAAAAGTGAAGCGTGCGTTTCATTCCCGTCTCCTGGAGCCGATTTTGCCTGCGTTTCGTGAGGTTTTTCAGAACATATCTTTTTCAACCACACAGATACCGGTGCTCTCAACACTTACCGGACAGATTGAACCCTTTGCACAAATCAGTCAGGCGGATTACTGGGTGCGTCAGATGCGTGAGCCGGTCGCCTTTTCTGTGGCGATCAAGAAGGCGGCGGCCGCGGACAAAGCGGTCTGCTTCATTGAGGTGGGTCCTGGGAATACGCTGAAGACACTGGCTTCTCAGAATACGCATCACCTTTGTATCAACGTCTTACCGCATCCGGCAGAGTTAGAGCAGTCAGATAAGGTTCTGATGACAGCTTTTGGTCGGTTGTGGGAGCAAGGCATCAACATTCAGTGGCAGAATATTCACGATCGTCGACCAGTACCAGCCACACCTGTGCCACCCGGTTATCCATTTGAGCTGACAGATTGCTGGACGGAACCACAGCACACTGCTCGCCTGACCCTGAACAGTTATCAGCCCTGTTGGGTGCCCTTAACCCGGTCGGAGAGGGTGACGGAAAGTACGGCTGAATGGTTATTAATAACGGATGACTCCTCCGCTACAGCCGGAATGGTCGACATGTTGTGTGGCCGCCTGACCCTTCAGGGTGCCAGAACGCGCATCATTTCGTTTGAGGCAGAGCACTGTCACAAGATGATGAAGGAGGCTCCTGACCATATCTTACTGTTATTACATCCTGATACCTTTCGTCGGGAAACCTTCAAACCCTTGTTGATCTTATTGGAGATGGTAAGAAATTGGCGGGGACAGGGAGCGCGTTGTCTGCGGATCATTACCCGATCTGCCGTGGATTTTCTGACATCGCCTTGCCCGGCACTGGCAGCCCTGACCTCAGCCGTCAAGTCACTTAACCAAGAGTATCCTGCTTTGACGACCCGTTTGATCGATACAGACGGGCAGAATGAGACACTGCTGGCACATGAAGTGACTGCGCAAGGGCCTGTAGTGGTCGCTCTGCGTGGTGCTGAACGGTTTGGTGAAGGATTTCTCGTTGCACCGTTAACCGAAAGCGGCAGTGAAACAATATCACCTCGTTCCGTCATCATACTTGGCGGTGGTGGGCAGGTGGGACTCCAGTATGCCAAAGTCTTTCTTGAAAACAGTCAGGCACATGTCCGTCTGCTGCAGCGCAGCTCGCTTCAGAGCCTGAGAGAACAAGGTGTTAAGACAGCTATGCAACGCGCGGACCGGATTGAGGTATTGATGCAAAGGTGGCCGGGACGCCTGACGCTGGGAGAAGCAGACGTGCAGTCGGTTTCCTCGTTGATGACGGCATGTCAGAAAGCCAGAGCGGACATGGGCAGTTTGGACGTACTTATTCATACGGCCGGTATTGATGCATCCATGCATTATCAGCTAATACGTGATGTGGACGCACCATTCTGCGAGCTGAGCTTTGCGGCAAAAAGCCAGGGACTGCACAACATGGCAGAAGTTGCCTCTTCGCTGGAGGTACCGCATTGTCATGTCATCTCATCGATTTCATCTGCTCTTGGCGGCATCGGGATGTATATCTATGGTGCCCTACATGCCTGGCTTGATGCTGCAGTTGCCGAACTTCGTCGACATCACCCTTCGCGCTGGACACTGTTGAACTGGGAAGCATGGGAATTTGGAAATGACGAAGAGGTGCCAGAGCATTTCCGTCAGGGGGCATTCGGCTCTGAACTTAATCGTTATGCAATGCAGCCAGCTCAGGGGCGCCGGTTTCTCTGGCAATGCTGGCAGGATCTGAAGGGACAGAGAATCATTTCCAGTGTTGATTTTCAACAGCGTTATAGGGAATGGGTTGAAAACCAGCACGAAGTGGCTGGTTCTATTGATGACACATTGGCACAAAAAGCTCCTCGTCCTGATATGAAGAGCGAATATCAGCCTCCCCAGACGACGGCCGAAGAAAAAATTGTGACGGTCTGGGAATCCTTATTGGGTCTGCATGGAATAGGTATTGACGATAATTTCTTTGAATTAGGTGGGCATTCGTTACTAGCTTTAAGAATGACCGGGCAAGTGAATCAGTCTATCAACGCCACTATGTCCATGGTAGATATCTTTCAATATCCTACTGTCCGCAAACTGGCTGCCAGCATTACCGGCAGCAGAAGTTTCGACACAGCCCGTGCCGATGCCGCCCAGCGAGCTCAAAGGCGCCGCTATAGCCAGAGCAGTAAACGCGCTTAATTCACGTTTTATCTCTTTTTTAACGGAACTATTGGAAAACAAGTCCATGAATGACAGTAACAAAATTGCGATCGTTGGTTATGCCGGCTCATTGCCGGGTTGTACTGATGCAGAACAGCTGTGGCAGCTGACTTCACAGGGAAAAGAAGGTATCCGGCGTTATACACAGGCAGAGATTGCTAAACACTTGCCTGCCTCATTTTATCAGCTGCCGGGCTTCCGTCCCGTTGGCGGTGGCCCCGAAAACTATCGTCAGTTTGACGCTGCTTTTTTCGGTTATAACCCTAAAGAAGCTGCTTATATGGATCCGCAGATCCGAAAATCACTGGAATATGCCTGGCTTGCCTGTGAACATGCAGGTTATGCGCCCGATCAGATTACCGTGCCAATTGGCATATATACTGTTTCGGCAGTGAACAGTTATTTTAATGAAAACCTTGCTGCTCAGTATCACCAGCGAGCTGATCTACACGAGCAAACACAACTGCTCTATTTGAATGAAGCCGATTTCATGGCTTCGCGTATTGCTTATCATTTTAACTGGCAGGGACCAGCAGTAAATCTTCGTAGTGGATGCTCGAGCTCACTGGTTGCCATTCATGAAGCCTGTATGAGTTTATTACAGTTTGATATTGATATGGCAGTGGTAGGGGGAGCTGTCATTAAACCACGCTATCAGTATGGGTACCACCATGAGCAGGATGGTATTCAGTCTGACGCTGGCCACTGTGCGCCTTTTTCCGCAGATGCGGATGGAACGATTTTTACCAATGGTGCAGGCTTTCTGGTGTTTAAACGCTATGAAGACGCCATTAAAGACGGTGACAGCATTCATGCAGTCGTTCTCGCTACAGCCATAAACAATGATGGTAGTGATAAAGTGGGTTACATGGCACCCTCCGTGTCCGGTCAGATCAGAGTCATGCTTAGCGCGCTGGCCAATGCGGAACTGGAGCCTCAGGATATTACTTATGTAGAAGCGCACGGTACTGGCACCAGTGTCGGAGACCCGATTGAATTTGAAGCGCTCACAAAGGTGTTTGACGGGCTGCCAGCGGGATCGGTGGCGCTGAGTACGGTTAAAGCCAATATCGGGCATCTCGATGCATTGTCCGGGTTAGCAGGCGTGCTCAAAGTCATTCAGGATATGAAGCATCAGTCTGTCTCACCTCTGGCAAACTATACCCGACCCCATCCTGCGGTTAGACTTGAACAGTCTCCTTTTACCATCCCACAAACTCTGACTGAGTGGCAACCCTCTGCGTCGAACAAGCGCATTGCTGCCATCAGCTCATTTGGTGTAGGAGGAACAAACGGGGCATTGATCCTCGAACAGGCTCCTGCCGACGTCAGGCCAGCAGTGTTATCAAATACGCCTCTTTTTATCGGCTTTAGTGCGCGTACGCCCGCCGCAGTGTCCCAGCAGGTCAAGAGGATGCATGACTGGCTGAAGAAACATCCTGAAAGTCAATTAACTGATATTGCTTGGACATTGTTGAGTGGGCGTAGCGCATTTAAATACCGCTGGGGCTGTGTCGCAGATTCCGTGAGCGATTTGAGCTACAAGCTGTCAATGGCTGATTCTGTTGAGTGTGTTGCCATAACGGCGAGCCGTATCTGGACGCTGGAAGAGGCTCAGCAGGCGACGGCGGTACAGCTGGCTGATTTCTGGTTAAGCGATGGCAACATTGCTACCAATACGTCTTTCCCTCGGGGCTGGCGACGTATTCCTTTACCTGGCTATCCTTTTCAACCCCATGAATACTGGATCGACGCTGAAGCATTTAATACACCACGGGAGCAGTCAGCTGAAAATGAAAAAATCAGTGACATTTCTCAGTGGTTTTATACACCCTTTTGGAAAAAGCAACGCATCTCTGCCTTGCCCGCTAGTTTAACGGGTAAACGCATATTGATGTTTCATCATGAAGATCTTTTTTCCGGGCAGTTCAGCGAGGAATTAACTCAACAGGGTGCGAGACTGTTACATGTATCGGCAGGGGAAAAATATGTCCGACTGGACGACGATCATTTTCAGATAGTGCCTGGCAATGAAATGCACATGAAGTTGCTGATTCAGGATTTGAGTGAAACCGCCAGATTGCCCGATTGGGTGGTTCATTTGTGGTGTCTGGGGAATCAAGGTGAGACAATAGAGCACATTCAGTCTCAGGGGCTTTATACAATGGTGGCTTGGTGTAAAGTGTACAATGAGCTGGCGCTAACGGTGAATTTTCATACGTTACTGGTTGCAGACAGAATGGTTAGCATCGTGGGTGACGAGGATATTGAACCGGCAAAGTCTGCATTGCTTGGTATTTCACAAGTGTTACCCAAAGAATATCAGGACATTCAGTGTAATCTGGTGGATATCGCGCCCAACTTTCAGGACAAACAAACGATCCGGATGTTACTAGCCGAGATGGGAAGTAGCAGCAGCAGCGAAATCGCCATAAGAGGTGTTCATCGGTTTGTAAGGGACTATGCGCGTTACAGCGTGCCAGAAACACAGCTAGGCAAAAGTCTGCTGTCTGGTAACAAAACTATCCTTATTGTGGGCGGACTTGGTAATTTTGGTCTGGAACTGGCGGAGTTTGTGGCACTGAATTATCAGGCACATATCTACCTCACTACCCGTACGCGTTTTCCTGCCCGCTCAGAGTGGGATAGTTGGCTGGATCAGCACGAAAGTGAGAACTCGGTCAGCGAAAAAATACTGCATCTACAGCGCATTGAAGCTCTGGGGGGCAAGGTGGAAATCCTGACGGCGGACATTACCTGCCGGCAAGACTTAGTCCAAGTTAATACATTATTACAGACGCGTCACGGACGTGTGGATGGCGTGATTCATGCTGCCGGAACGGTTGACAGCGGTATGCTCTATACAAAAACGCGAGACTCGCTGGAACAGGTATTTGCGCCTAAAATTGCCGGCACAATGAATCTCTGTGATGTTTTCCTGCCACTTAATCCTGACTTCGTCCTGCTTTGCTCCAGCATGAATGCCATTATCGGTGGCCTGGGTCAGGTTGACAATACGGCAGCGAATGCGTTTGTTGATGCCTGGGCGGAGCACTGCCATCAACGTGGCTACTCGCAGGTACTGGCGATTAATTGGGGGGCTGTGAATGAAGCTCGAGCCAGAAACTATTCTGCACAGCCACAGTTCAGAGAACTCAGCCGCGAGCATATCAAAAACAAAATGTCTCAGGATGAGATTTTTGAAGTCTATCGCCGGCTATTTTCCACTGCTTTTGGTTCCCGTGTCGTTGTTTCCACACTCGATTTCAACAAAGTTATTGAAAACTGGTCGCGGGTGGGATCTGTTGCGTCACTAACGCAGAAAGCCACGCTGACCTCCCGTAGCCGGGATGAGTTTGTGCGAACACCGTGGAAAGCCCCTCTCTCACTGTATGAAATTACCGTCGCAAAACACTGGGAAGAATTGTTAGGCATCGATCGGATTGGTAACGATGACCATTTCTTTGAGTTGGGAGGGAATTCATTAATCGTTCTGCAACTGATAAGTCTTCTGAAAAAAGACTACCCCATCAGGATGCACGCTATGGCGATTTATGAACATCCAACCGTACGGGAATTTGCAGCTCACGTAGAACAGTTAGCGCGTGAGTATATGGATAAAACCCGGATTGCTTAACCTGTATCAACGGATGATAAGAGAGACAAGAAATGAAAAGTTCCATTATTGATCGCGTGCTGAATCACGCTAGTCTTCAGCCGAATGCTCCCGCTATTTATTGGCAGCAGGATAAAATCAATTACAGTCAGCTAGAGCAAAAAATTCTGATGCTGGCGGAACGTTTTCGCCAGATCCCGCAGCCGGGACCGATAGCTGTTCATCTGTCCAGAACACCCGATTTAATTGCGGCATTGCTGGCAGTTTGGCACAGCGGACGTGCATTTGTTGCGCTTGATGCTCGGCATCCTGAGGAGCGGCGACAAAGTATTATTGCGGAAAGTGCGCCAGCGGCCATTATCTATGACTCGCAGCCTCCGACGTCAACAGACTGCCTGCTGTGGCATATCAACGAGCTGACAGAAAATGATGCAGTCAGAACCGACATACTGCCTCAACAACATTCTGATGATACAGCTTATTTGTTGTATACATCAGGCTCCACCGGTAAGCCAAAGGGGATTGCCATTAGCCATCCCAGTGTAGAGGCATTGACGGACTGGGCCCTGGCATTCTATTCGTCTGAACAGCTGAAATGCGTTCTCGCTTCCACAACTATCACCTTTGATCTGGCTATTTTTGAGATTTTTGTTCCCCTCGTTGCGGGAACCTCTTTGTGCCTAGTTGATTCTGCGCTTGACTTGCTGGCGCCATCGTCCAGCTATGCGGCACTGACATTAATTAATACAGTGCCTTCAGTGGCTCGTGAACTGGTACGTGCACAGGCGATCCCTCAGGGGGTTTCGACGTTGAATCTGGCGGGAGAAGCATTGCACTGGAATTTGGTTAATGACATTTATCAGTGCAGCCAGGTGAGCTGTATATGCAACCTGTGGGGGCCATCAGAAGACACAACCTACTCAACCGTTTATCGAATCTTGCGGAAAGAAGCGCGGCCGGAAAGCGGGCCTGTACCAATTGGTCAGGTCATTGAAGGGAGTCAGGCATTTATTTTAAATGATGCACTGCAGCCGGTGGAGTTTGGTGAACCTGGAGAGATATGTCTGGCAGGCAACGGGCTGGCGAAAGGCTACCACAATAATCCTCGGCTTACCGCCGAACGCTTTCCTTTTATCCATGGGCCGGAAGGACAATTGCTTCGTATCTACCGGACTGGCGATTGGGGACACCAGGAACGCAGTGGCATTCTGCATTTCCATGGACGTATGGATTTTCAGGTCAAAATTCGTGGTTACCGGATTGAGCTGGAGGAACTGGAACAGTCTTTACTGACACTTAATGAAGTACGCGAAGCCGCCATCATCGTGGATAATAATCAGGAACAGCAAAAACTAATCGCTTTTGTGGTAAAAACCGATATTAATGAGATGGATAGTGATTTTACAGCCCGCTGTCTGAGCCGATTACAGGCAATGCTTCCTCCTTATATGATGCCACATGCATGGCATATTCGTTCAGTAGCTCTGCCGCGAACAACCAGCGGCAAAATTTGTCGGCGAACTCTCAGTGCGGAATGGAGTCAGACATCATCACGCTCAGGTGAGTCCCCGTTGTCTCCGATTATGCAAATTATGGCTGAGGCGCTTGGAACAGCACCTGATGAAAATGCGACATTCATGATGCAGGGGGGAGATTCCCTGTCTGCGGTGAGATTTCAGACACTACTCCGCAAACAACTTGGTAAGTTAGTGGCTCTGGATACCCTGTTGAGTCAGAACTTAACTCTCAGGGATCTGGAGTGGCAGATTCAAAACATGCCAGCGTCTGTTGAGCCGGTTTCGACGATACTGACGCTTGAAGCCAATCGCCTCAGTGCCATTGAGTATCGCATGTTTAAGGTGTATCAAACTCATCGCGCTAGGGCCTGCTACAACATCGGAGTAACATTATGTTTTGATGAGAGTGTCGATGTTCCTCGTTTAAAACAATCATTTCTCCCGGCGCTTCATAGGAGTCGGGCCTTATCTTACTGTATCGAACTGGATGAACAGGGTGCCTGCTATCGTCCTGTGGGTCTGGATAACGTGTGGCAGCAGAAATGTGGTACAGGTACAGACGACGAACTGTCTGCATTTTATGCAATTCCCTTTCAGTTGGAGTCCGAACCTCCTGTCCGGGCATTGTTGCTTGACAATGGTCATGCAGCGGGTAGTACGTTGTTGCTTTCAATCGCTCATACCGCAGTGGACGGGCTTGGCTTGCGCGCATTGCTTCAGAATATCGCATCATTTTACCGGGATGAGGGACAATCCACATCGGCGGCTTATATGATCACTGAGCCTGAGGAGACGCATCGGTGGGCCGCTCAGGCCTACTGGCAAGACGTTTTGAGCGGATTTCAGTCAAAACCTGTCTGGCCTCAAGCATTGTGCAATGTGCCTGATGGCTCGCTCTCTTGGACTCTCAGCCGTGAGGAACATCAGGAGCTGGTCCGCAAAGGACGTGAAAAAGGAGTCACGCTGCCTGTATTACTTATGGCGACATTATTTATTACGCTTCAGCGGCTAAGCGGAAATCAGGACATAGTGATCGCCACTCCCGTGGCAAACCGCCAGCAATCAGCGCTACAGAGTTGTATTGCGAATATGACCAATACACTGCCCTTACGTTGTCAGATGAGCGATGAGAACAGCGCGAAGGATGTGCTCAGACAAATCCAGAAACAGCTCAGTGACAGCCTGACTTGGCAGGACGTCGCCATAGACGGCATAATGGCCGATCTGGAGGGTGTGGCAGATAAAGATTCCATTTTCAGTACCTTATTCAGCTATATGGATTTTTTGCAGGGCATGGACCAATCTTTTGGTCTGCCTGTTCGCTGTGATTTTTATCAGCCTCAGCAAGCCAAGGCACCGCTAGTGGTCTCAGCTATAGTGACGGAGGAGGGCGATTTAAGATTGATTTTTGAATATCAGGGATCCGGAATGGGTAAGCACACTCTCCCAGTTGTTCAAACAACTCCTCTGCCAGGGCTGCGCGATGGAAGACACTGTACTTAGCCAAATCAGCCCGATCCCCCCGGAACAGCAGTCTTTATTGCAGGCATTGCAGGAAGCAATCCCGGTGACAACGGCTACATCATTGGTGAGCTGGCTGGCCACTAGTGCAGAAGTTTTTTCCGGTCGTATTGCTGTTCAGGATGGCGATACCGCAATAACGTATTCTCGGCTGTGGCAGGAAACGGAAAGCCTAGCCGCTGGATTACAGGAATCTGGGGTCAGAGCGGGCGATGCCGTTGGTGTCAGTATGGAAAAAGGCTGGCGATTGATTGCCGTTTTATGCGCGATATTGCGTACAGGTGCTTTCTATGTGCCACTTGATCCCCGCAATCCGCCTGCTCGAAACCATTATATTGCTCAACAAAGTAAGGTTTGCCTGACGGTGGTGGATGATTCGGTCATACCCGTGCCGAAAGATATTCATTACAGCGCGCTGTTGCGCCCGAACCAGAGTATGACACCGGTTCCGGTATCCGAAGACGATCTGGCATACGTCATATTTACATCCGGGACAACAGGGCAACCTAAAGGTGTCACCATAACGCACCATAACGTCTGTAGACTGTTCAGTGCCTGCCAACAATGGGGCAATTTCGTCGAACAGGATAGCTGGACTTTGTTTCATTCCTTTGCATTTGATTTTTCAGTGTGGGAAATATTCGGTGCCTTACTCCATGGCGGTCGTCTGGTAATTGTCCCTCCGGCCCTAGCAACTGACATGGTGGGCTTTGCCGCTCTGCTCGAACAGCATCGTATCACGGTATTAAGTCTGACTCCCACCGCGTTCCGTAACTTCATCGGAACTACGGGCACGACGTTAAATCATCGCCCGAGGATGATTATTTTTGGTGGGGAAGCGTTGCGTCCGGCAGATTTAGAACCATGGTGGCAGCAGTACGGTTCTGAACAAACCCGCCTGATCAATATGTACGGCATCACTGAAATTACGGTTCATGCCACTGTGCATGAGATGTCCCCCGACGACACTATGTCATGTATCGGCAAACCGCTTACTGATAATGGAGTTGTACTGCGGGATAAACGGGGATTGCTCTGCCCAGTTGGTGTTCCCGGCGAACTGTGTATCAGCGGTGGTGGTGTAAGTCCCGGATATTTGAACTCGCCAGCACTCAATCAGCAGCGGTTTGGCACACTCGCCGGTCAGACAGTTCGCTATTACTTCAGTGGTGATTTGGCAGTTGTTGACGCCCATGGTCAGTTATATTATCTGGGCAGGCTGGATAAACAGGTAAAAATCAACGGCCATCGCGTTGAACTGGATGAAATCGGCGTAACACTCAGGCAAATCCCCGACATAAATGCCTGTGTCGTAAGAGCAATCCACATAGGTGGTGGCACACGTATGCTGGCCGCCTGGTATGTCGCGGAACGGGATATTACACCACAAACGGTCACCAAGCGTTTGTCGCAAACTCTGCCTGTATGGGCAATCCCAGAGAAGCTGATACGTATTGCTGCTCTTCCGCTCACAATCAACGGCAAAATTGATGAAAGTCAGCTACCCGATCCGTTAACGGCCAGTAGTCTTTCTCAACAGCATCCGGCACAACCTGTACGGCATATTTGGCAGCAAATTCTGGGGCACGAAAGCCTGCCAGATGATTTGCCATTTTTTGAAGCAGGCGGCAGCTCAATCAAAGCGGCATTGCTGGTTCGGCAGTTGAATAAGTTGCTGGAACGGCCTGTTATAACTTTGCTCGACATCTTTCGCCATCCCTGCATTCGTGACCAGCAACGGTTGGTTGACCAGTTCTTTGAGGAAAAAATGATCTGATGACTATGGATATCGCAATCACCGGTATGAGTGTACGCCTGCCCGCAAGCGACACACCGTGGCAGCTTCATCAACTGTTGACTGATGCTGAGTCGGCAATTGAACGCTTTGATAACGGGCATCCAGACAGGGTGGGGGCCAGAGGAATGATTCAACGGCACGACTGGTTTGATTCCTGGTATTTTCGCTTGGCTGAAGCGGATGCCGGCCGTCTGGATCCACAACACAGATTAGCGCTTGAGGAAGCTGTCAAAGCGCTGGAATCTGCCGGATATGGTTCGCTCAATCGTCGGCAGGCTATTGAATGCGGTGTATTTGCCAGTTGCTCCGCTAATCAGGCTCACTGGCGGGCCTGCCTGGAACAGGAGGCAGACAATGCGATTGCCCGCTATAATCTGTTGCTCGCCAATGATAAAGACTTTTTAGCGACGCGTATTGCCTGGCATCTTGACCTCACGGGACCTGCAATGACGGTACAGAGTGGTTGCTCCAGTGGTCTTGCCGCCCTGCATCAGGCTTGCCAGGCTTTGCGAATGGGCGAATGCGCTCTTGCGCTTGTTGCAGGCGTTTCACTGACATTGCCGCTGAAGGAAGCCTACCCTGTCAGTGAAGGAATGATATTTTCGCCATCTGGATCCTGTTGCCCTTTTACTGAGGATGCAGATGGCACTGTTGGCGGGACGGGAGCGGTTGTACTCGTACTCCAACCGCTGGAACAAGCACTGCAGGAGGGGGCCCCGTGTTGGGGAGTAATCAAGGGCAGCGCAGTGAATAATGACGGCAGAAAAAAGGTCAGTTTCACCGCACCGAGTATTGACCAACAGATTGCCGTTATGCAGCGTGCGCTAAAAGTGGCAGGCGTGAAAGCCAGTGATATTGGCTTTATAGAAGGTCACGGTACGGCAACAATCATGGGAGATGCGATTGAGTTAGCTGCCCTGAGCGAAGTCTATGGTTGCCAGATGCCTCTTCCTTCACTTGGGAGTATCAAAGCCAATATTGGTCATCTGGATGCAGCAAGTGGCCTTGCGGGCGTTGCAAAATGTCTGCTGTCATTCCATAACCAGCTAATCTATCCGCAGCCTCACCGGACCGGAACGACGCTCAAAGGCACATCTTCTTTCCCTTTACATGCCCGGCCTGTGCCATGGCGTGGCACATCACGAATGGGCGTCGTCACGTCGCTTGGCGTAGGTGGAACAAATGTGCACATGGTACTGGGAACTGCACCACCACGGGAAATGAAACCGGTCACCGGACCCTTTCTTATCCCTCTGGCTGCGTCCACCGAGCAGGGTGTGCAGGCACTGGCACGTCATTTGCGCGAAGCGATGGGATCCATGTCCCCTGACACACTGCCGTATTGTGCCTGGACGCTTCAACAGCGTTATCTTTGCGAAAAATACAGCTACCGCTGTCATTTGGCTGTACAGAACTGGGAACACTGGCAGCAGCAGTTACAGCAGATTGCTGAGGGTGCTCCCCTGAGTATCATGCATTGCGGGGATGCGCCGCCAGCACTGAGTAAAAATGAGGGGCTGTACAGCATCGCGCTGCCAGCGACACCGCTTGACAGTCACGGTATTCCGTCACCTGCCGATCAGTCCGGTAAGGACGTCGTCCAGCGTGAAAGGGGAGCGTGTGATAGCGATCCCGAAACCCTGATTGTCGCTGCCTGGCAAAAATGCCTGGGTTTCAGTGATAAACCTGCCACCGACACTCATTTTTTTGAAGCAGGCGGAAACTCTCTGCTCTCTGTTCAGCTTATACAGGCGTTAAAACAGCAGGGTTTTACCACCGTGAATATCACCGATATCTACGCTGCGCCAAAGCTAAGCCATTTTGTCAGGCGGCTGAAACAGAAGGACGGTGAGAAGGCTGACGCAGTGTCACAGGAATTCACTGATGATTATGAGGAGATGTGACTGTGTATCTCAGCCCGGTACGTAATAGCAGAGCAGACGCTGTCATTCTTTTCATTCCTCATGCTGGAAGCTGCGGTGAGGCTTATATGCCCTGGTTCAGGCATTTCTCTCAGCATGTGGATTGCCGATATTTGCAGTTGCCCGCCCGAGGAGCAAGAAAAGAAGACGTTATGCCTGACAGTATCCAGTCAATGGCTGATTTGATAATGCCTGAACTGGAAAGTCTTATGGATAAAAAGATAGTGTTATTTGGTCACAGCATGGGAGGTCTGATTGCATTTGAGCTGGCGCATAAAATGGAAAATTACCGGGAGGAGCCTGCTCATGCTCTCTTTATTTCAGGTTGCCGGGCACCTGATGAACCGGTTAACCGCAGCCTCACTGGCCTGGATGATAAACAGTTAATCCGGGAGCTAACAGACATGGGCGGGACAGAGGCTTTGTTGCTTGAGCAACCAGAACTGTTGTCCCCTTTCCTGTCCACATTACGCCAGGATATTGCCTTGTGTGAGAAGTATGTCAGTCCGCTATCTGAACCGTTGCAGGTCCCAATTCATGTTTTATGGGGAACAGAGGATTATTTGATTACACCGAAGATGATTGACGGATGGAGGCGATTTTCTGACGGAAAGAATATCGCCTTTCATCCCTATAAAGGCGATCATTTTTATCATCACCAGCAAACAGAAAAGGTGATGAGGCTTATCAATGAAGCCTTAATCCCAGTCAGAAATAATTATTTAAACCACTCACTATAATGATAGGTAAAAGTACATATGCGCGATATCAGTATTAATAATACAGAAAAAAATACGGTAATTTCCAGTGAAACGAATATCAGCCTTTACATGTCAGAGAATATTGCTGGGAAATTTTCTTTCCTAGCTCGGAAACTGCCAGATATGCAGGTGCATCATCTTAACGGACTTCAGTATGTTGACTGTGGAAAACGATCCGATACCTTTAACACCGTTTTTGGCACCCCTGCATTGCCGGAAGATATCACTCGTATTACCCAATATTACCGTCAAAGAAATACGCCAGCAGCATGGTGGTTTGCTGAACCCACGACGGCTGTTGCGGCATTACTGGAACAGGCAGGTTGGAGACATGAAGAAAACGATGTGGGAATGTATCTTCCTCTAATTGCACCGATATCAGTTTGTCCGAAAAGTGTGTTATCCCGTATCGAACAGTGTGATAGTCCGGCGTGTTTTCGGGATTTTGGACAGGTTTTATCAGCTATATTCGAGCCGGGCAATTTTGTTGAAGCAGAAAACATCCGCGCAATTTATCAGATAGCGGGCGAACACAGTACCCGTCTGGATGAGCATCTTATTCAGTTGGTCGGGTATCTGGGCGAGGTACCTGTGTCGACGGCTACCCTGTATCTAAAAGACGATGTTGCGGGCATCTTTGATATTGCTACTCCAAATGCATTCCGCAGGCGCGGCTTTGGTAGCGAGATGTTTCACCGTGCTTTGCAGATCGCTCAGCAAAAAAAGGCAAAGATTTGCGTACTTCAGGCGTCGCCTGACGGCCTGAATATTTACCAAAACTCTGGCTTCAAAAACTGCGGTAACTTTGAAGTATGGAATCTGCCTGAGAGTAATTAATGCAAGCTCATGCAAATGCCCATTTTTTGATTTTTATTCTTTGAGAGAAGATATGTATCGTTCCCTGATTACGCCTTTTTTTTTATTTTTGACGCTGATGTCATATTTCTTTTCTATTTCGATTAAAGCACAGGATGAAACGGAAAAATTAATTGAGAAGCTAACAAATCTTCCAGGCGCAAGTAGTTTTGAAGGGCCTGTAAGAAATGCTATAATAGAACTGTGGAAAGATAATAATATCGATATATCCGTTGACAATGTAGGCAATGTTATTGCGCGGGTTAAAAACAAAGAATCAGAACAAGCAAAAAACAATCTTCATGTGTTGATCATGGCTCATATGGATGAGGTGGGTTTTGTCATCACCGATATTGATGAGAGAGGATATATAAAAGCAAAACCATTAGGGGGATGGATAGACCATGTTTTGTGGGGGCACCGCTGGAATATTTCGCTTGGCGATAAAACGCTGCCCGCTTTCACTGGAATGGATGCGCCGCATGTACTCAATGATTTCAGCGTTCCTCCGGCGGTCACATCGACAAAGCTATTCTTTGATACGGGACTTACCCGGCAGCAACTGTTGGACAGAGGTATCAGGCCTGGTTTAGCTATCACGTCGGCCGCCGATTTTACGATTCTGGATTCGGGTAAACGCTATGCGGCTAAGGCATTAGACGATCGCGCTCTTCTTGCCATGATGACCGAACTGCTGGCTGACATCAGTAAACATCCTGAAACTTATCAACATCTCAATCTTACCTTTGCTGCAACAGTACAGGAAGAAGTCGGCATGCGAGGGTCTACCGCACTAGCTGGGCAGATCGACGCTGATGTGATTTTGAATCTGGAAGCGGGCATTGCAAAAGATTACCCCACTCAGTTTACCCAGGAAACTACCCCCATACTGGGAGCCGGGCCAGCTGTGTTCGTCTACGATGGAAGTATGTTACCCGATACTCGGTTAGTGACGTTTATTCATGATGTGGCCCGCGCTCACCATATTCCGCAACAGTGGGAGAGTGAACACAGTTACGGTCAGGACGCCTCTTCGCTACAGTTTTCTGGTAAGGGGATCCGTGCCATTAATTTGGCTCTACCGGTACGTTATGCTCATAGTCATTGGGGGATGATGGCGCGGCAAGATTATGACGCCATGCTTCAGTTACTTAAAGTGGCGTTGCAGGAGATAAGCAGGGATAAGCTATGAACCCTCAGCGTAGATTCTGGCTGATAATACTGATGTTGACTCTGCCTGCGCTTCTAGGGGCGCTGGCAATGGATATGCTCCTGCCGGCGTTGCCTGACATGGCTGTGTCTCTGCAGCTAAGCGCTGGTCAGATGCAGTGGATGCTGAATATTTTTATTCTGGGTTTTGCTCTCTGCCAACTCCTGGTAGGGTTGGGAGCCACCCGTTTCAGCGATCATCACTTATTTTTGCTGGCAATCGTATTGTTTATTTTGAGTTCAGCAGGCATTGCCCTCATAACATCTTATACCGGAATACTTGTGTTTCCAGATTTTAAAACCTGCATCTTCAAGTTAATTGCGTATAAACTTTATGACAGATTTACAGATCCATATGATCTAATGAATTTCTTCCCGGGTGAATGGAATCCAAATGGAACCCCATTTGATATAACAGGGCAATGGACTGAAAATGTAAACTTTTCCGTCAGTAAGTATGTATACGAAAGTAAAATAAAACCAAATAATTAAAATCTGGTTGGTATTATATGTGTCGTCTGATATTTAATGTGTGATGCTAAATTGTGCTTGGTATTTTAACTATATTGTTCAGTGCCAAGCACTATAAAGATATTAAATATCCTAAGATTTTGACAGATAAACAAGTAGTGTTGGTAAAAAAATATCAATCAGAAATAGAATGATAGCCGCCGATAATGACGACGCCAGCGTTTTTTTAAAATTTCTATCTAAAATTAGAAAATAGCTAACAATCATGAATAGTGGAAAGAAAAAAATAATTTTAATTATCTTTAATAATAAAAATATCATTGTCATATCCTCTTTTTCTATATCAAACTTTGTCGTCATTATAACTTCTGTCATTTATTAAAAATTTCGTTTTCGTGCTGTCTGTCAAACCATTATCTCACTCATTTAAGCTGAGAAAATCTCCCGAAGCCGGTCATGTATTAAATGGTTAGATTGGACATCAAATGATTTTATTGACGCAGAAGCTATCTGTGAAGCGGCCTCACGCCCCTCAATGCAGTTTGTTCAGCCCAGAACGGAAGCCCAACAAGCCCTCCAAGCCCTCCAAGCCCTCCAAGCCCTGCATCATGTTCGGGAATCACTGGTTCGGGATAAAGTGAAAACCACTAACCAAATGTAGGCTTTCCTGCTTGAGTTTGGTATCAGCATGCCCAAGGGCATTGCCGTGATAAAACGGCTCTCCTCTGTGCTGGCTGAACACCCCCTTCCCCCTTATCTGGTGCAGGTATTACTGCGGTTATAGGCGTATTATCACTATTTGGTTGAGCAAATCACCGAGATTGAAGTGGCCAATAAAAATTGGTCACTGACTCTGGGCCCGG